>BNUF01000005.1 GCA_025997155.1 Clostridia bacterium | reverse complement strand
GGCGAGAAACGCCACGTAGGACACCGCCATTTGGAGGGCAATCACCGCCGCCGAATAGTTTTCGCCGAAACGTTTCGGCGTCTCGTGTATAGTCATCGGGTAAAAGGGCGCTGTGGCTTTTTGGGATAGCGAAGACACAACGGCAGAGGGCGAATAATGCTAATAATCATCATATATATGGCGTTTGTCGCCTTGGGTTTGCCCGATTCGCTGATGGGGGCGGCGTGGCCCGTGATGGGCGTGTCGCTCGGGGCAACGGTCGAAATGGCGGGGTACGTCTCGATAATCACCTGTTTCGGCACAATCATTTCAAGCCTTATCAGCGGCACGGTTTTACGGAGATTCAGGACGGGGTTAGTGGTCGCGTCCAGCGTATTGCTGACCGCCCTTGGGCTTTTGGGAACGTCCTTGTCGCATAGTATTCTTTCTGTAATGCTCTTTGCGCTGCCTCTCGGTATCGGGGCGGGGTGCATCGACGTCGCGCTTAACAATTTCGTGGCGACGCACTTCAAGGCGAAACATATGAGCTGGCTTCACTCTTGCTGGGGCGTGGGCGCAACGCTGGGGCCCGTTATGCTGTCCGTTTCTTTGGCGGGCGGCAACTGGCGGGGCGGGTATTTCACGGTTACGGCGATTTTGTTCGCAATGTCGGTGTTGCTGTTTTTTTCGTTGTCTCTTTGGAAAACCACGGAGGCGCGGACGGAAGAAACAAAGAAAGCTGTAACGCTAAGACAGGCAATCAAAAAGAAAGGCGTTAAGCCCGTTATGGTCGCCTTTTTCGCGTGCTGCGCGTATGAATCGGCGGCGGGACTTTGGGCGGCAAGTTACCTTTTGCGCGAACGCGGCTTTGACGCAAGCACGGCGGCGCTCGGTGCGTCCTTTTTCTATGCCGCGATTACCGTCGGGCGGTTCGTCACGGGGTTTTTGTCGTCAAAGATAAGCGCAATGAAACTCATATTTTCGGGGGTCGTCATAGCAATCGTCGGAACGGTGCTTCTCCCGACAAACTTGGCGCTTTTGGGCTTCGTCTTCATAGGAATAGGCACAGCTCCCTTTTACCCGATGACTATACACGAGACGCCGAAACGTTTCGGCGAAAACTATTCGGCGGCGGTGATTGCCCTCCAAATGGCGGTGTCCTACGTGGCGTTTCTCGCCGTACCCCCGCTTATCGGAAATGTCGCGGGCAAAATCGGCTTTTTTGTCCTGCCGATAATCTTGCTTTTGTTCGAGGCAATTACTCTTATTTTCAGTATTATCACATTGAAAACGGCAAAAACTTCTGATATAATGTAGAGTAGAGTATTATCGGATAAGGTATGCTGAAGGAGGTTTTTTTTTGGATTACAAACAGGCGTTAAATAAAATGGTTTTGCCCCGCGCAATCAAAGACATTATCGCGGCGAGCAAAGAAGTAATCGTGCCGGTTGACCGTGAGCATTTGTTTGAAATGTCTCTCGGGGGCAAGGAGAACAAGACGTTTGACGTATCTTTTGACATACCGGGACGCGGGCTTGTCCGCGAGGCGAATGTCGTAAAGTGTAAAAACGGCATCGCGGTAAACTACGACGATATATATATGCGCCGCCGCGACCCGAACAGTATGGTTATCGCGGACGATTTGCCGACGGACAAGACGACCCACGAACAGCGTTTCGGCAAAAAATTCGACAGCATACGGCACGAAACGTTTGACTGGCTCAAGGCGCAGGACGGCTTGATTTTGCTGCCGTTTTACGCGGGCAACGAAAATATGGAGCTGGGATACCCCTCTTTGCTTGTCGTGCCGAAGAACGCGGCGTTTTTCGCGCTTGCGCTTGCGGATTTGCAGGGCTTTACCCCAATGTCAAAAATACCCAATTTCTTTAAGCCCCGCGCCATTGTATACGTCGCGCCGACTTTCCGCCACACGCATTATGACGAGAAACAGGTTGTAGTCCATAACCGAAGTTTTGAGGTTCACGAGGTGTTTTCCTACAATCTCTACCCCGGACCTTCCGCCAAAAAAGGTATATACGCCGTCCTTCTCGACATCGGCGAATCGGAAAAATGGGTTACGCTCCACGCCTCAACCGTGAAAATCGTTACCCCCTACGAGCTGACCACCGTAATTATGCACGAGGGCGCGTCAGGCGGCGGCAAGAGCGAGATGCTCGAACAGCTGCACCGACAGTCGGACGGGCGGCTGCTTTTGGGACATAATCTTGTCACAAAAGAGGACGTACTCGTGAGCGTTTCGGATTTGTGCGAACTCAATCCCGTCACGGACGATATGGCTCTTTGTCACCCCACAATCCAAACGGACAGCGGGAAACTATCGGTTGCGGACGCGGAAGACGGTTGGTTTCAGCGCGTGAACCACATTACCGAATACGGCACCGAACCCATGACCGAACGCAACACAATCCACCCGAAATATCCGCTTGTTTTCCTTAACATCGAGGGCGTTCCCGATTCGACTTGCCTAATCTGGGAGCATATAATGGACGCGCCGGGCAAACCTTGCTCAAACCCGCGTGTGATTATGCCGCGTTCGTATGTGGATAAACATATCGACGGCGCGGTCGAAGTCGACGTGCGAAGTTTCGGATTGCGCCAGCCGCCTTCAACAAAAGAACACCCCGATTACGGCATCGCGGGCTTGTTCCACGTTTTGCCGCCCGCACTCGCGTGGATTTGGCGTTTGGTTGCGCCGCGCGGATTCGCGAACCCGAGTATCACCGAGACGGCGGGTATGAACAGCGAGGGCGTAGGCTCGTACTGGCCTTTCGCGACTGGCAAAATGGTCGACCAAGCAAACCTCCTTCTTGAACAAATTATAGACACCCCTGAAACACGGTATATACTCGTTCCGAATCAGCATATTGGCGCGTATCGCGTGGGATTCGCGGGACAATGGGTCGCAAGGGAATTTTTGGCGCGGCGCGGCGGCGCGAAATTCCGCGCGGAAGTGCTTACCGACTCGCGCTGCCCTCTTCTGGGATACGCCCTTGATTACATCAAGGTGGACGGCAGCGTAATCAGCAAATCCTTCCTCCAAGTCAACCTCCAACCAGAAGTCGGCAACGACGGATACGACGCGGGAGCTAAGATGCTCACCGATTTCTTCAAAGAAGAAGTAAAAAAATACCTCACCGACGACCTGCTCCCTCTCGGACGCAAAATCATCGAAGCTTGCCTGAACGACGCGGACGTAACGACATACCGCAGTCTAATCGACAAAATGTGATAAAAATAAAGGCGCGAACCGCGAAAATGCGGTCCCGCGCCTTTATTTGCTTATTTGAGGATTGCAGTGAAGACCCAGACTCTATTCAACACAGAAAAAACGAATATCAATAAAGACTCATAGTTCGTTGATTTCAATGTCGCGTCGTCCCTTGGGGTCAACACCCAGCAATAACTCCAGATGCTTGAACCGAGCGAATTAGGAATACGAAAAAACTCTTGCGCTTCTTGGCGCCACGGTAAAAAATCAGCCCATTGCTCCTTGGGAGAGTTTGGGAGGGCTTGAAGCAGATAATTTATATACAGAGACGGCACAAGTCTGTTAAACAGCAACATAAACAAACTGTCCGTACTTAACAGAAAAGCAATTATAAATGTTCCGTCCTTCGCTTTCAAGAACCTGAACGACTACAACCTTAAAACGGTTGCGGCAATGTTCTTTACGCGTCACGGATTGTTTGATTCCGAACAGTATTACAGGCAGTATATGAAAGATATTTGCGCGCAGGTAAACGACGATATAAATTGGGTATCGGCGGGGAGCGAGGTAATCAATCTTACGGTTGAACCGCGGACGTATCACGCTCTTTTGGGGGATACGTCCGCGGGCATAGCCAAAATGTACGCGCTTATGGTATGGGCGGACGGGGCGTATCCGATATGGGATACCTATCAAACAAAAGTGTACGCTCTTAGCGGCGGCGACATAAACATACCCGCCGCCTGTATAAGAACGGACGACTACACAATATCCGCGCTGATAAACCGCGTATACGCCTCTGTGCCAAGCGACTTGTCCTTGTTTATAAACGGCGGCATATTAAACCCTCTAAGCACGATAACGGCGGAGAACGTAACATACCAAAGCGGAAGCACGATAAAGGACACGCTTAATTTTTTGAGTATGGAAGAACTTATAAACGCCCGCCCAAACTTTGGCGTGGAGCGGAGTCTGACTATAAACAACGCCCTGACAATACCCAAAAACGTTATATACGACGCGCTTAAAAATACCGAAGTATCGGGGGCGGCGTCAAGGTTTACGGTGAAATATCGGTATCTGTGGACAGAAGCGGCATTATACTCCCCGATAAAGATTTTGCGTGGACAGACGTATACAAAATAGATTCAGAGTTGCCGCTGTTTAGTCAGGTGAACCAAGCGTATCAGATAAGTTATAGCCTTAAAACCGCTACGGGCAAGGCGGTGCATATATTCTCCGCTTCGCTCGTTTCGGCGTACGCGGATATGACCGCCCCCGTACTTCGCCACGGCAAGGACAATATATCCGCGGCATACGCCGTCTTTATGCCGATACAAATAGACGTTCACGGCGGCGTATTATCTGTTATCGGAGCAAACACCACCGACAGGCGAATTTTAGAGAATATAATAAAAGAAACCCCACAAGCGGCGTATAGCTTGTATTACAAACCGTCCGCGCTTTGCGGGCTTCCGAATACTCTTATAGAAAAACCCGTGACCTCGGCGGGCAAACTTATAAAGGCGAAAGGTAAAAGGGTTAGGGGGCTTGACGCTCCTCTTTATATAGTCAAGGCTCTTTATAATCGTGAATATGTGTATGGAACATATTGGATTTATTGCACTTTTGCCTATCTCGGTTCACGTTTCTTAATAGCCTTGACTATATAGCAAATTACGGCACGCCTGATTTTTTAGAGTTGTTGTGGCAATGCAGCGTAACGGCGGGAGAGTACTATCTCTGCTTTGACGAACCCATAACAGAATTTGACGACGAACCACGTTTATGGCTTTTGGTTGAAACAAAAGGGGGTACTCAAACTGCGCGGTGTCAGACGACACAGCTCTTACAGACGAGCATTTAAGCGTATGCGACGGCGCGGAGGGCGGGGCGACTTCCGTGTGGCAACCGACACTTCCTGTCGGTAACTATGGTATTAGGGTCGTTGCGTACACTACCCCCGACGACTACACGCAAGAACTGTTTAACACGGTAAGTTACCGTATAGGCGGCGACTTTTATAAAGACGCGCAGGGCAAGGAGTCGCGCCCGATAATACCGATACGTCCCGACACATATGACGTCGTCGCTCCTCTCTATAAAATGATTGAGGGCAACGACAACCCCCTATTTGGTTTTGGGAAAAGCCGCCGAGTTCAGTATATCCTGCCGTGACGCGCTTGGAAATTACGCCCAAGGCGGTAACGCGGACGAATCGTATACGCTCACCCCCGCGATAAACGATTTAATGATAGGACTTAGCGAACTTTCCAGCGTTTCCTTATCTTTTACTATGGACACAAAACTTTATATAAATATTCGATATACGCCTCAGGAAAATATGCCGCTAGACGCGCAGACGAGGTTTTTGCTTTCGGGATATCAGCTTGAAAACGCAAGCGGCGTTGTGTCGGGTGATTTGATTGACAAGGTTGACGTGAGAAAACATATACCTAAATTAAAAGATTTTGTAAACGCGGCTTACAGAGAACAAACAAAAGAGCGGACACTTACCCTTGAACTGCCTGTAACAATAAACCCAACCGACGACATTTTGTCGTTTATGTTTAATATGACAATAGAAAGAAACTCGGACGAAAGCTTGCCTGATAACGCAAAGAGGGTGACGACTCCGATATACGCCAACATAAGCACGGACAGCAACGCCCTCAAGGCTTTTGCGGAAGATTTTGAAAAAGTATTGAAGGGGTTTAAACTCGCCCGTATATCAAATAGCCAAAATAAGGATTTGTATGTCGTCAAAGTAACGAAACTCCTTGACATAAAAATCACCCCCGCGGATAATAACTCTCCTGTGTATCTTGCGCCTCGTCCGTTGTCGAACGTGCCGATAACCCGCACGGTTACTTTTAACGACCTTAAGGGCGAATCTGTAACTCAAACTTACAACGGCGCGGACGCGGACGCGTGGGGGCAACGGTTTCTTTCAGACGTGGAAAATGTGCGTTCAACCACTTATGCCGCTAAACTCGCGAAATATAACAACGACGAGGTCAGCCGGCTTTTATACACGAAAGAAGTTTTGGCGGATTCGGTGTCCTCATACCTTGTACCCGTGCAAAACGGCGTTTTTCCCGAGGATAATTCGGCGGCGGCATCTGTAAAAGACAGACTTCTGAAGAATTTAACAAGCGATATATCTGTCGTCGCGCAGTACCATATGGATTTTCCGAGCGAGGAAAATATTCGCCTTACCGCGGCGGTGTCAAACCCGAACGCCGATTTGCGTATACAAAGCGGTAAGTTAGATTCAAACCAAGCAACTTTGTGCGTATTTATAACATCTGTATCCCTTTATAAAACAGGCTTTCCTCTTGATATAAAGCTAAGTATTCAGGATATGGAATATAACATAAAAACGATGAACGGCTATGAATCGTCCGAGTAGCTAACCTTTATTACGCCTCTTATGGAGATGGAGCTTACCTCTGATTTACTTGTACCAAACCCGATAAGAAACTGCCCCAAACGCCTTGATTTGAACGCCCAAACGGCGGAATTAGCGCTCGACGAAGAGGCGATAGCGGCGATAGCGGCGATAGCGGCGGGAGATTTGTCGAGCCTGTATACATGGAATCATATTATAGATTTCTCTATGCCAGCAATTGGACAGGATACACATAGAGTAGAAATCCAATATGACGGCGGCACAATTCTTAAAAAGAACCTTTCCGCCGATTTGTTCGACGTTCTTTGCAGATACGATTATGTGCGCGGCGAACTGTTGAAAGGTGTTTTGGACTTCGAGGATTCATTCTCTGATTTTGTTGATATAACCGAAAGTATAGCGGGCGCGTGGAAAGCGGGCATAACTCCAAAACTCTCTCTTGCAAACAGCGGGAAAGCAATATGTACGCTTACAAGCAAGGACGACCGCGCCGTCTATTCAAACGACACGCAACCAAAATTTGCTGATTACAAAGGACATGACAAAAGTATTGACTGTCGACCCAAGGTTTATATACATCACGCCTAAGAAAACTTTTCCCCCTCTTTACGCAAGCATAGCATATACCGACGGCTTTACCGCGGGGAACGCGTGTCAAATATCGACGGAAAGCATACAGTCCGCGCTTGCGGTGCTAAAAAACAAACTGCGCATGAACGGCGAAAATCCTCTAAGTCTTACAGTGTATTACAGTTACAGCGTAAACGAATCATTGGGGGCCAGAGTGCAGCTTCCGTGCGTGTTTTTCGCGAATATAAATTCCCTCGACGATACGGAAATTGCCGATTCGGTGTATGTCTGCTTTACGACCGTAAACCCTTCCTTCGCAAAACGATTGCCTCCTTATTTTGGACATAGCCGTAAGAAACAACGGGAACACTCAAACATTACCGCAAATAAGCCGTGCCGAAATAAGGTTTATTTATATTAAGAAGGGCGTGGTTTAGGTCGGATATAATGTCGTCGGTATCCTCAAGCCCGACGCTTAGCCTGAAAAACCCGTTATGAAACCGTTTGGGGTAGAGGTACTGGCGTTCGTCGTTTTCGCCTAAGAAGACGATAAGGCTTTCGTCATGCCCGAGAGACACGGCGGAGGTGATAACCCGCAGATTGCTTACGAATTTGTTGTTGGTGTCGTGGTCGGCGTCTAGTCCGAAGGCAATCATTCCCCCGAAACCGCCAAACATTTGTTTGGCGGCGACTCCGTGCCGCGGGTGGCTTGCAAGCCCGGGGTAATCGACAAAGCGTACTTTTTCCTGCCTCTCAAGCCACGCCGCCACGGCAAGCGCGTTTTGGTTGTGCTGTTTCATACGAAGAGGGAGCGTCACCGCCCCCCGCGTGATAAGCCACGCGTTAAAGGGGCTTATCGTCCCGCCCAGATTCACCTGCGCCTGTGTGCGAATCGGCTCAAGGAGTTCCTTTTTGCCCAGTATTGCCCCGCCCATTGCGTCGCCGTGTCCGTTGATATATTTTGTCAGACTCTCGACGGCGAAATCCGCGCCGAGTTCGAGCGGACGCTGGTTGTAGGGCGACGCGAAAGTGTTGTCCACCGAAAGGTATCCGCCAATGCTGTGGATAATCTCCGCTATCGCCGCTATGTCGGTTATCGCCGTCGTGGGGTTGCCTGGCGTTTCGATATGCGCGAGTTTCGTGTTCGGGCGGAGCGCTTTGCGAACCGCGTCAAGGTCGGAGGTGTCGACAATAGTCGTCTCAACCTCGAATTTCCCGTTAAACAACTCGTTTAGCAGCCGATACGCCGCGATATATGTGACGCTTGAGAAAATAACGTGGTCGCCGCTCTTAAGCAATGAAAAAAACAGCCCGGACAACGCCGCGACTCCGGACGCGAGTGCAATGCAGTCCTGCGCCCCGTGCAAAAGCGACAGTTTCTTTTCCAGATACCTCTGATTCGCGCCGCCGTTTCTCGTGTATACGTTTCCCTCCGCGCTTGACCAATTCACGACGCTCGGGTCGTAGGGGAGCTCATAACTGTTCGCCATTGTAATCGGGCGGCGAATCGCCCCCGTCTCCTTATCCGTCTCGTTGCCCCCGTGAACCGCGCGGGTGGCGAAACCAAAGGTCTCGTCTATGTTTTTTTCACTCACGATTATTCGCCTCTCTTAGAACACGGCGTTGAACTTGTGTTCTCCCGTAATCGAAAAAAGCACCCATTCCGCTATATTCACGGCGTGGTCTCCGATTCTCTCGAAATATTTCGCAATCATCATCAAATCGAACGCTTGCGCGCAGTTGTCGGTTTTGCCCTTTTGTATGAGTTCTACAAGGTCGTCGCGGACTTTGACGAAATAATCGTCAACGATATCGTCCATTCCGATTACGGAGGCGGCGAGTTCCTTGTCCTTGTTGACAAAAGCCTCGACCGCGTTGTTCACCATATCAATCGTCACATACGCCATTGCGGGTATATGCTCAAGTTCCTTTATATATGGCTGGTCGGAAAGAAGTATCGTAAGCTCCGAGATATCCGCGCTCTGGTCGCCGATTCGCTCCATATCGGTAATCATCTTTATGGCGGAGGAAACGAGCCGCAAATCCCCCGCGACGGGGTGCTGAAGCAGAAGTAAGTTAAGGCAAAGTTTCTCGATGTCGCGTTCTTTTTCGTCAATCTCCGCGTCGCACTCAATCGCCTGTCTGGCAAGCGTCACGTTCTGGTTAAGCATCGCCTGAACGGTGGCGGTAATCGTCTTTTCGAGCAGATATCCCATTTCTATAAGGCTTGTGTTAAGAAATTCTATTTGTTCGGTAAAGGTTGCCCGCAATCAAATCCCTTCTTCCTTAATTTCTATATTAACCAAATCTTCCTGTAATGTATTCTTCCGTCTTTTTTTCCTTAGGTTTGGAAAAAAGTTTCTCGGTGTTGCCGTACTCAACCATTTCCCCAAGCATAAAAAACGCCGTCTTGTCGGAAATCCGCATGGCTTGCTGCATATTATGCGTCACGATAACGATTGTGTATTTGTCCCGAAGTTTAATCAGCAAATCCTCTATGGCCGCCGTGGAAATCGGGTCAAGTGCGGAAGTCGGTTCGTCCATCAAAAGCACCTCGGGTTCGACCGCCAGCGTCCGCGCAATGCAAATCCGCTGTTGCTGCCCGCCCGAAAACGACAACGCGCTTTTTTTGAGCCTGTCTTTGGCTTCCTCCCAAATCGCGGCTTGTTTCAGGGAGCGTTCCACGATTTCGTCAAGCAGCGTCTTTTTTTTGATTCCGTGGGTACGCGGACCGAACGCAATGTTGTCGTATATGCTCATAGGGAACGGGTTAGGTTTCTGAAACACCATTCCGACGCGCTTTCTTAGAAGATTAACGTCCCTGTCCTCGTATATGTCGTTTCCGTCAAGAAGTATCTCACCCTTGACGGAAAATCCCTCGATAAGGTCGTTCATTCGGTTGAGGGTTTTAAGGAGCGTCGTTTTCCCGCACCCCGACGGTCCGATAAACGCCGTTATCTCCTGCGGGGCGATGCCTAGAGATATGTTCTTTATGGCGTGGAAGTTGCCGTAATACAAATCGACGGCGGATATATCAAACTTCACTCTGTGTTAGCCCCTTTCTAAGGTCAAGACCTTGGGGGCTTTGCCCCCAACACCCCCGCCACTTCCTCCAAGTGGACAAAACTTTTTTCTAAAAGACAAAATTATTTACATATCCCCTTGTAACTTTTTCGCGAGAAGTGTTGAAACGGTGTTGATTACGGCTACCATAGCGAGGAGGACGACTGCCGTGGCGTAGGATTCGCGCATATGCAAGCCCTCTGTCGAGAGGGCGTACATATGGACGGCAAGTGTTCGCGCCGACGAGAACACGTCGTGCATAAGTTTCGGGGCGGTGCCCGAGGTGTAGATAATCGCGGCCGTTTCGCCGACAATACGCCCGATTGCGAGGATTACGCCCGAGAGAATCCCCGGGGCGGCGGCGGGCAGCACGATTCTGAAAATCGTGCGGAGTTTGCCCGCACCCAAGCCGAACGCCCCCTCACGGTAGGATTCGGGGGTTGACAGCAACGCCTCTTCTGTCGTGCGCATAATCGACGGCATAACCATAATCGAGAGAGTACACGCCCCCGCGAGGACGGAGTACCCCCATTTGAAGTAGGACACAAAGCAGAGAAATCCGAAAAGCCCGTACACGATAGACGGAATCCCCGCTAGCGTCTCCGTCATAAGCCGTATCACCCCGACGAATTTATTCGTGCTTTTCGCGTACTCCACAAGGTAGACCGCCGTGAAAATCCCGAAAGGGACGGCGATACAGAGGGAGATAACGCAAGTAATCAGCGTGTTTATAATCGCGGGGAACATTGAAACGTTTGCGCTGGTGTACTTCAGCGCGAACAGGGAGGGCGTGAGGTACGGCACTCCCTTGACCAAAATATATAAAATTATAAACAACAGCACAAGAGCGGTGATAAGCGCGGATAGATACACGAGTATCTTCAGAATCCAATCCGACGGCTTTGTTTTTTTCATCACTTAAATCTCCTTAGAAGTATCGAGAAGATGACATTGATTATCATTATGAAAACAAACAGTACAACGCCTGTCGCAATTAACGCGCCTCTATGGAGGTCGGTCGCGTAACTCATTTCGAGGACAATGTTCGCGGTAAGACTTCGAACGCCCTGAAGGATATTGTCGGGGACTCTTGCCTGATTGCCCGCGACCATAATCACCGCCATTGTTTCGCCGACGGCGCGTCCTATCCCCAAAATCACCGACGCCAAAATCCCCGACCTTGCGGCGGGGAGTTCGACAAAAAACACGGCGCGTTCGTGGCTTGCGCCAAGCCCCAGCGACGCTTCGTAGTATGAGTTAGGCACGGCGCGCAAGGCACTTTCTGAAATTCCGATAATAGTCGGGAGAATCATAATGCCGAGAAGTATACCCGCCGTTAAAATACCGCTTCCGTTCACGCCGAAAACTTTGCGTACAAGCGGTACAATCGAGACCATACCGAAAAAGCCGTACACAATGGACGGAATCCCCGCGAGCAAGTTCACGCAGGGTTTCGCCAAGGCGTATATCTTTTTCGGGCAAAACCGCGCCATAAACACCGCCGCGAGAATACCCAAGGGTACGCCGAAAAACAACGCCGCCCCCGTAATGTAAATACTCCCTAAAATCATGGGGTGTATGCCGTATTTGGGCGGAACGTCGGAGGGAGCCCATGTGTTTCCCGAGAGAAAATTCCACAGTCCGACTTTTTGGATTGCGGGGATTCCGTTGTAGAACAGAAAACCGCATATCAAAATAACCGCCGAAATCGACATAAGCGCAATCAGGAAAAACACGGCGTGTGCCGCGTTTTCCTTCAGATTATTCTTTGCCGCCCTGTCCGCCTGTAATTTAGTCATATTATTCCACGCTTATGCTGCCGATAGGATTTTCGTCCGCCCACGCGTCCCAAGCGGGCGCTTCGCCCGTGAAAACCTTGCGAATCCATTCGGTCGAAAGCCCCAGTGTCGAGTTTGCGGGGTTCACGATTACGGCGATTCCGTCCTGCGCTATGATTGTCGGGGCGAGTGCCGCCGTTTCTTTTTCCGTCAAGTCGCGGCTGCTCATTCCGATGTTGTAGGAGCCATCGATTGCGCCTGTCATTCCCGCCGTGCTGTCCGTCATCTGGATTTCAACGTTTACGTCGGGGTTTTCTTCCATATATGCCTCTGATAATTTTTCCATAATGGGTGTCACGGACGACGAGCCGCCCACAACGATTTTGCCTTTGAGTTTTTGGCTTGCGTAAGCCTCGGGAGTTTCAGAAACCGCGATATATTCCTTCGCGACTATCTCCTGTCCTTTGTCGGAAAGGATATATTTCATAAAATCCGCCGTAACCGCGTCCGCGTCGCCTATCTTTGTCGCGACGATAAACGGGCGTTTAATCGGGTATGTGCCGTTTTTAATGTTTTCGTCGTTCGCCTCGACGCCGTCGATTAGAAGGGCGCGGACACTGCCGTTTTTGGGGAGCGACCCCACCGAAATGTAGCCGACCGCATACGGGTCTTCCGACACGTTCGTAATCATTACGTCGGTTTTGTTGGCGATTATAGCTTCTTTAGACGTGTTGTCCGTGCGTGTGCCGTCCTCGCCTTTTTGGATTACCCCGACAAGTTCCGAAAACGCCGAACGCGTCCCTGAACCGTCCTCACGGCTTATTACGGTAATCGAGTGTGAGTCGTCGAAATCAGCGGACGGACTCGCTTGTTGCCCTTGCGCCTGCGCGGAGTTTCCTCCGACTGCGGCTTGATTTGGCTCGGCAGGTTTGCTGCACGCAACGAGAGACGAAACCGAAATCGCAGCCAAAAACATTCCCAAAACTTTTTTTGTTTTCATGTTTACCTCAACCTTTCATAGCCAAATTTTTTTACCACTATGATTATACACAATGTACAAAAAATTGCAAGAAAAATATTTTAAATTTTGCAAAGAAAAAAGCCTGGTCAAATGATAGGCTTTTTGTCGGTTGTATAAATTTTTAATGTACCGTTTGGAGTTCGCCTTAAAATTTCCTTCAAAATCACTTATAGAAACCATCGGAACGTTCTTTGGGGGTTCTTCAGCGTTTGTTTTGAAAATGAGGACAACCGCAAGGATTAATAACGCTCCCGCAAAAACAAATATCCGCTTTTTTTAAAAAAAATCCTTTGCGAGCAGAAAGTTATCTCCCTACACAGTTTACACCTTTGTTCATATAGTATAAAACTACACGCGTCAAAAGTAAATACAAAACGAACATTTGTAACCGAATTGTAACATGTCCGTTTTTATTCACAGAACATCTTTTACAACCCGCGTAAAATTTTTGTACATGACTTTTTCGGCAATCTCCGCGCCGTGCGTATTTTCGATAAGATAGCAAAGACGTTCAACCCCGCGGACGTCTGAAATATCCGCGGGAGTTTTTTCGATTCCGTCGAAATCACACCCAAGCCCGACACAATCCGCACCCGCAAGGTTAATTATGTGTGTGATATGAGCGAGTGCGTCGTCTAGGCAAGCTTCTTTGGAATCCGATAAAAACGGCGGATAGAGGTTTATTCCGATAACCCCGCCGCCTTCGGCGATTTCTCTGATATGCGTGTCAGACAAGTTCCGCGCGTTATTCGTCAATTTTCGCGCGTTTGAGTGGCTTGCGATGACGGGGCGTTTTGAAATGTCAAGAACGTCCGATATAGATTTTTCGGACAGATGCGACAAATCGACAAGCATACCAAGGGCGTTCATCTGTTCGGCGACGTTTTTACCAAATTCAGTAAGCCCGATTTGCTCGGGGTCAAACGCCCCCCCGCCAAGCGCGTTATTATTGTTCCACGTCAAATTCATTGCGCGAACGCCTTTTTTGTAAAATTTTTCCAAATTGTCAACGGAACAATCCAGCGATTCCCCGCCCTCAACAGAAAGAAGCCCCGAAATTTTGCCGTCTTTTTGGTTTTTCAAAATTTCGGAATAACTGTCCGCGTGAGCAATGTACTTATCGTATTTCTTAATTTGTGAGCGATAGAATGAAATTATCCCGCACACCTTCTTAAAGCAACATTCCTCTTTTGGAAGCCAGATTGCGAAAATCTGCGTCGGCGTTTCATAGGCAAGAAGTTTTTCAATACTCAGATGCCCGCTGTTTGAAAAAAGTTCCTCGTTCTTCAAAAAAATTTCCGTAATCGTGTCGCAATGCGCGTCAAATAGTTTAGACATATTCATCACTTCCTCAATTATAATTATATATGCAAAATGAAAAATTTGTGATATAATAAGCATTGTCGTTGTGTGTAATTTTTCGGGGGAATCCTATGGACGATGTTTATAAAGAACAATTAGTGCGAAAATATCCGACTACCGGCGACAAAATCCTTAAATTGACGTTATGTGTCGTGGGTGCGGTTGTAGAAACGGCGGTATTTCTTTTTTCCGCAAAAATTTACCAAAATATACTGCTGCCTGTAATCGTGCTTTTTGGTATATATTTCGGACTCAGGAAACTTTTCAGTTTTTTGGATATTGAATACGAATACAGTTACACAAACGGCGAACTTGACATTGACTGCATATACGCGAAAAACAACCGTCGCCGCGTTTTCAGCGGCAATGTCTCGGGTTTTGAGTTTATGGCGCATATATCCGAAAAAAAAGAGTTCAAATTTGACGCGGAAAAAAATTACGGAAGCGGCAAAATAACCGACAATACTTATTATTTTTTTTGCGTATATAATAATGTGAGGACTAAAATAATTTTTGAGCCAAACGCGACATTCATAAACTTATTTAAGTCTGTCTTGCCGAGAAAATTTTTTGACAAAAAATAAACGGGGGTTTATATATGAATAAAAAAATAGCGTCACTTTTTCTCGCTATGCTTGTGGGAACAATGTCAATGACCAGCGTATACGCGAAGACAATCAAAGCTCCGGCGGAAGCGAAAAAACCGACGGCGGAAGTGTCCGCGCCGAAAGACGCCGCCGTAATTGAAAACGGATATCTCTTTTTGAAGGACGAGTACCCGACGGGTAAAGACGTCGTGCCCTACAAACAAGCACTTGACGAAGCGATTAAAAACAACAGCAGTCTTGCCGCGCTTGAGGACAGCGTCCGCGTCGTTGACCAGACAATCACTCTCAACAACGACTCGTTTATGCTTTCCGCGTCAAGCGGGATATCGACGCCGCAAGTAATCAGTATTCTGACGACGCTCAAATCTATGCAAAACAATCAGGAAACCAAACCGCTCACCGAAACGATGCTCAAAGATTCCACAGAATCCATGCTCCTGACTACGATTACAGGCATCGAGTCACAAAAAATCGATTTACAGGTTTTGGAAGAAAACATAGCTCTTTCCGAAGAAAATATAAAAAACCTTGAGTTGCAGAAAAAAGCCGGCGTAGTTTCCGAAAATTCGCTCAAATTGGCGAAAATATCCCTTGATTCGTCAAAGGCGAACCGCGACTCGCTCAAACTTTCTCTCGACTCAAAGCACACCGCCCTTGACGCGCTTTTGGGCAAGAGCCTTACCAATAAAATCCAGGTAGAGTACCGCCCGAACGAATCCAAGATAGACACGGCGCGTCTTGAGGCGACTTTGAACGACGCTGTCGACAACTCTCCGACAGTCAAAGCGAAAGTGATTGCGCTCAGAGGAGCTAAATACGATAAAGACATAACCACCTACGACACGCCGAGTATATATAACCCAACAGGTATGACCGTTCAGCAAATCGAGCTTAATCAGATTCAGCTTGAAAACGCCGTGAAAGACGCGGACCGCGACTTGAAGGACACGCGAAGTTCGACGGAACAAGGCGTTCGCAATTTGATTGACAACGTGAAACAGCTAGAGGCGGCCCGCGTTTCCCTTGACGTTGCGCTTGAAACCGCGAAAAACGCCTACGACACGGCGTTATTAAACTACAAAGCGGGAAACATTATCAAATATCAAGTAGACCAGGCGCGTATCGGCGTCCTGAAAGCGGAGTCGGACATTGAAAAGAACAAAATATCATACGACCAATTAAGATTTTTGGCAGAAAAGCCATATCTCGCGGCGATGACAAAATAATAAATATGCTTGACAAATATTGCCCCGATATGGTATCATTAGTGATATTGCCCTATCGGGGCGATTCCTTGTTTCGGCAAAAGCCGAGGCCATAGACCATAAGGAGGTGTAGAGATGAACAAGTACGAGTTAGCGTTGGTTTTCAAACCGCAAGCCGACGAACTTATAAAAGAAGAGTTTGAGAAGATAACCGCTCTCATAACGCGTTTCGGCGGAACAGTCGATAAGATAGACGAGTGGGGCAAACGGCGTTTGGCTTATGAAATCAAAAAGCACAATGACGGCGTTTACTATTTCGTGACTTTTATTGCCGAACCTGACGCTCCGAAAGAACTCGAGAGCCGTTTACGCATAGTGGAAAGTATCCTTCGATACCTTATCACAGTCGTTGAGGAGTAGGTGAGTTATGAACAAGGTAATTCTTATGGGGCGTTTGACGCGTGACCCGGAGGTGCGGTATTCGCAGGGCGACGAGCCTGTCGCTATCACGAGCTACACTCTCGCCGTAAACAAAAGATTCAAACGCGAAAACGAACCCGACGCTGATTTTATACCGTGCAAAGCTCTTGGCAAGTCAGGAGAGTTTGCGGGGAAATATTTCAAAAAAGGGCAGCAGGTCGCCGTCAGCGGACGCATATCCGTGCGTCAATACGAAGATAAAGCGGGCAATCGCCAGTATTTTACAGAAGTTATCGCTGAAGACCAATATTTCGCGGATTCCAAAAATTCGGGCGGCGGCGTGCCGTCCTCACCCGATTTATCCGACGATTACTATGTGAGCGCCGCAAAAGCGCAATCCGACACTTCCAAAAAAACCGCGCCAAAAGGGTTCAACGAAGTCGAAGATACCTTGAGTGACGCGGAGTTGCCATTCTAATTGAGGTGAATATTAATGATACAGAAACGCCGAGGACGCAGAAAAAAACGCGTATGTGCTTTTTGCGCCGACAAAATAATCAATATAGACTATAAAGATATGTCAAAATTGCGCCGTCTTGTATCGGAACGCGGCAAGATTCTTCCGCGCCGAATCACGGGCAGCTGCGCGAAACACCAACGGGCGCTCACAAGCGCTATCAAACGCGCAAGACACATAGGGCTTATGGCATATACACAAGAATAAAAGAAAAACCCCCTTGAATACGGGGGTTCTTTTTTTATGACGCGTGCTGCCCGGAAACTTTCATCGCTTCTCGCCACATATCGCGGAATTCCTTGATAAGGTCGCGAGCTTCCTCGAGAGCTTTTTTGTCGCGGCGCATATTGCCTTCCATAAGTCGGCGGTAGATATAGTCGTATAACGATTTGAGGTTAGGCGTGATTTCGTAACCGTCTTTGAGAGTGAGCTGCAGTTCCCGTATGATGTTTTCAGCTTTCTGTATCATTTCGTTTTTCTTCATATAATCTTTTTCGTCAAGCGCGGCAATCCCCTGATTCACGAATTTCAACGCTCCGTCATAGAGCATAAGCGTCAATTTCTCGGGAGACGCGGTGAGTACGGATTGATTCGAATATTTGTCATATGGATTCTTAACAGCCATAAAAAACCCTCCAAGGATTTAACCTTTTTTATCTATAAAAATTCCCGCTTGCTCAAGCATTTTTGCAAGATTGTCAAGCGTACTTTCGGGAGGAAACTCCCGAACGACGTCGCCAGTTTTTGAGTCAATCATCTTTATAACGACTTTTTTCGTTTTTTCATGTATCGAGTATTTGAAGTGGTTATCCGCGTTGTTGATACTGTTGTTAAATTTCTCAATCAGTTTATCCAAGTCTTCCGTGAATTTTTGCCTTTCGCGGAGTTTCTCGACAGGCGTCGGTTCGGACGCTTTTTCGATTTCCTTGTGGATATCCAAAACGACAGGTTTTGCCGCGTGTGCCGTCTCGGGTTTTTTGGGAGTAACTTTTTGCGGTTTAACTTGTACTTGCTTTATATTGGTTACGGCGATTTCCCTATCTAGTGTAGAGGTGTCCATCTACAATCATCTCCTAAACTTCACAACGAACTTAGTTTTTCGTGTCAAACTGTACCGATTCGCCAATTTTACTGTATTGCTGGTATTTCTCGTTGAGGTTTCTTGTCGTCTTTACTTCTTTTATATGAATCTTGAGGTTGGCGTGCGCCTTCTTTACAAAAGGGTCGTTTTCCTCGTCGATTTTTTTAATCGCGCAAAGCAGCTTGTTGATTTCGTCGTTGACAGCGGGGACGGAGTTTTTAGCGAGTTCCGCGTCAAGGGGGAAGATTTCGTCAAACAGCTCCCCCCGCTTTATCATCAGCTCGACAAACCGCTCCGCGTCACTTTCATCTCCGACAAACGTAACGTCCTTTGTCAAATTCAGAATTTCAGTTAGAATACGCTGTTTTTTGCCGAGTAATTCATTCATCTGCTGTCCGCCTTTGTGGGATTACATACCAAGCTGCGCGGTGATATACTGCATCTGTGAATCCGCCTGCATCATCGCCGACTCAAGTTTCGCGAACATATTATAATAGGAATCCTCTTTTTTAATGAGGTAGGTGAGCATATCGTCTATCTTTGTACTCTGACGCTTGATTTGGTCGGTAAGGTTGTTGTGATTCGCGGAATATGTCCCGAGAATACCCGCCCGCGCGCGGAACGTGCCGTCTTTGCCGTCAACCGTACCTACGGCGGCGTTGAGGACGTTGTTTACTTTTTCGCCAATCCCTAACTGAGTGGAGGTGATTCCCTTAACCTTTTTGTCGGAGGAGGTTTTTGTAAACATTGTCACAATGTCGTTGCCGCGCTGGTCAAACGCCGTCTTGAGTTTGTTTTCGTCAATGATTAACTTGCCGCCGTTTGTGTAGTCGCCCGTCGTGATACCGATTTGCTGAAGAGAAAGGGTTTTGCCGTCGCCCACGTCAACTTTTTGGAACATAGTCATACGGAGGTCGCTCAAAACTTTTTCGATAAGAGAATCACGATACAGCAAGCCCGATTTCGCTTTTTCTTCCCAAAGCTCAATCTGTTTGTCGGACATATTGGCTTTCTCGTCGTCCGTAAGAGGGTCGTAATGCGCGTATTGCCCGCTCTTTGGGCGCGAGGTCTCGTACTGCGTCTTGAGATGGTCAACAAGTTTGTTATACTCCGCAACGAACTCTTTTACAAGGTCGACGCCCTTGGAATTATCTTTTTTGACTTCGATGGTTAACGTTTCGCCGATTTCGGTCTTTTCCTTAAGGGTGATTCCGATTCCGTCGATTGTGAACTTGTTGGAGTCCCTTGTCGTCGTAACGCCGTTAATGGTGAGAACCGCGTCCTCCGCCGCCTCAAAGGAGGTGAAACCCGACGCGGTGTCGTCCACGAACCCGAAAAGGAGTTTTAACTTATCGTCTATACCGGCGTCCAAAAACCCGTTTGCCTGACCCTCTTGTTTTGCCTCCATTGTGAATCGGTAGTTGAGGGAGTCGAATTTAATCTCGACGTCAGCCAAAGAGGTGTTGTTTATCTTATCCATAACCTCTTGCATAGTGTCCGTCTTGTTTATAAGAAGGCTTTTTCCGTCAAAATCGAAGGTCGTGTTCGTGTTCGTGTTGCCAGGAACTCCGAATATGCTCGGGTTAATTTCGCCGACGGTTTTTGAGAGGAAAGTTTTTGTCGAGTCGTCGCCGTCGCTAAAGCCCAAAGTTTCGATTGTCGAGCCTTTTTTGAGGGTTATCTCCGCTCTGTCAAAGCCCATTTCTTGTAAAAGGTCTCCGCCGCTTGTCGGCGCGGTAATCTTGAAGGTGCTGGGTTCTTCCTCCGATTTAAAGGCGATTTTGCCGTCTTGGTTGATTGCCTTTAAGTGGGCGAACGCTCCGCTGGCTTCGGCTTGGATAGCTTCGTTAATCCGCGCCAAAACTTTTACCTGATTGTCTTCGCTGCCGTCAAAATTCACGTTAATCGTCACAGGTCCTGAGGGAGTGCCGTCCTGGAGCGTTTTTGCCACATCGAAACTGAAAGTAGCTATTGCGGGCGGGTAAGTTATCGTATTCTTCGCCGTGGAGGTGAGTCCGTCGCCGCTTCCCTGATAAATCTTGAAATCATGCCCTTTTTCGGTTACTCCGATAGAGAGTTTGCCCCCCTCGGCGCTCGTACCGATTCGGACGTTGAATATACTCTTTTTATAGGCGGCGTTAAGCGCGTCGTTAAGTTTCGTCGCGAAGTTATCAGCACCCGAACCCAAAAAATCTTCTGTAATCGTGACCGTCTTTGTCGTGCCGTCAAGGGAGAATTTAATCGTATCCCCCGCCTCGAGAGTGCTAAGGAATCCAGGGTCGTCCCTCAAGTTTTTGGAGGAAACGATATTGCCCGCCTGCGTCACCGCGCCGTCAAACCCTGTGAACTTACTTTTTGTCGCAAGGCTAGTCACTTCAAAAGTATATGTGCCTTCTTTGGAGTTGCTCGAGGTAGCTACCCCGATTTTCGTGGAATCCGCACCCAGCGCGTTTTTAACGGTTGAGGCGAACCCTCCGAAAGAACTTGTCAGGCGCAAACTCTTTGAGCTTGTGAGGTCAAGAAAACTCGTCTGAAAATCCGAAAGAACCTTTGCGGTAGCTCGATACGCCTCCTGCTTCCATTCAAGAATCGTATTTTGTTTCTTAAGCGCGTTATATTTAATACTCTCCGCCGCCATAAGCTGCTTAACGAGCGTATCCGTATCAAGACCTGACAACCCTGTCATTCTTGTAGTATTTGTGTACATGAACATACCCCCTTTTTATTAAATCAATAAATCATATTTATACCTTATCTTGTTTATCGGCATTTTTATTCTTATCGTTTACGGTTTTTATAAAAAAAGAAGAACCTTTTACAAGGTTCTTCAAAATCTTATGTTTTTTCAATCTGTTTTTCGGCAACGTCCCCGATAAGCGGCAATTTTTGTTTCTTCATCTTAAGCGCCGACACAATCAGCCAGATAGCCGCCACGAGAGCGATAAACCCGAAAATGTTGTTCGCAAGGACAAATATCCCGCCCAAAAGGGGTATCCGCCCCAAAATCTGAAGAACTACCTCAACGACGATTACGAATACGGAGAGCAAAACGGACTGCATCGCGTGAAAACGCACAAATTTATTTTCTTTCTCAAAAACTAATAAAATCCCGCCCGAAACTATGCCGAAGATATACGATAACGCCGCCGCGATATTTTCATCAAGATTCCATATAGATTTATTCATATAATCAACTCCTTTCGCTAATACTAACGCCCGTTTTCAGAAAATGTCTGTTTACTTATACAAAAAAATCCCGATTACGGCGCAAAGGAGGATTGCGGCGATAGGCGACACCTTAAGTTTCCAAACCGATATGATAGACAGCGCGAAAAGTAAGACCGCCCTGTAATTCGCGGTATGAGAATCCCCCCAGACCGCGAGTACGACCAAAGACGCGCAAGCCGCCGCGATAAGCCCCAAAACGGCGGGACGCACGACGGTAAAAATTCGTTTAAGCATATCGGTGGCGTTGTACTTAAAGTACACATACGTAAAAATACTAACGACGATAAGCGGCACGGTGATAAACCCGAGCGTCGCGGCGGCAGCCCCCGCCTGCCCGAAATGCTTAACCCCGACAAAAGTCGCGGCGTTAAGAGCGATTGGCCCCGGCGTCATCTGGGAAATCGTCAGGATATCCGTAAATTCGCTGTTTGAAAGCCACTTGTTTGTGTCCACGATAATATGCTTGATTAGCGGAAAAGACGCGTACCCGCCGCCGATAGAAAACGCCCCTATGCGCAAAAACGCGAAATACAGCTCCCACATCATAATTTTTTACCCGCAAACGCCGAAATCACGCCGAGAATAACACAGGCGAGTATGATATACACCACGTTCACACTAAAAAAGAAACTGAGTGCGAACGCCGACAACGCCGTCACGACAGACAGCTTGCGGTCGCCAGCAACGCCGAGAACGCTCCGCCCAATGTCGAAGACCGACACGGCGATAACCCCCGCGACGGCGGGAGCTGCCCCCGCCATTGCCCGTCTCACAATCTCGTTATCCCGAAAACTCTGGTAAAATATAGAAATTATGGAAATTATCACAAAAGGAGGCAAAACCGTCCCGAAAGTCGCGCATAACGCCCCGCGTACCCCCGCCTTTTTATATCCCGCGAGAAACGACAAATTCACCGCCATAGCCCCTGGCGACGACTGCGCAATCGCTATAAAATCAATCATTTCCCTCTCGTTTATGTAATGAAGTTCGTCCACGAATTTGCGCTTGATAAGCGGAACGATAGCAATCCCGCCGCCCAAGGTGAACGCGCTTATATACAATGTCGACAAAAACAACTTGATATATGTCCTCATAATGCCCCCTAGAGCCGATACACGGTGTTGTCATAAGCGTTCACCAATACGGGAGCGTTGTCCGCGTATATCCGATAGAACGGCACGGCTAGGTTCTTTTCCGTCTGAAGGTAAACGAGGTCGATTTTGGTAATGCTTAGCGGACTGTACCCGTAGATATTCTGCAATTCGTACATACACGTCAGAAGAGCCTCATCTTCCGCGCAAATCTGCCGTTTTTCGTCCGAAAACCCCGTCGGCGGCGCGTAACTGTATTTTATGGAACTTATGCCGTTGTCGCCGACTGAAATCACCGCGCTGTTACTGTTTATAATATACCCGTTGTATTTTTGCCGATACTCAAAGGTCAAGCCGTCGTCCGTCTTGTAGGGTTCGCCCGAATCAAGGGTGAAATCCGCAAGCCCCATTTTTAACAAAAATCCTTCGCACAGAGCTTCCGAAAGAATCGGGTCGGGGTCGTTGTTCGTTATGTCGCGGTTTTTGTAGGACACATACCCGTCAAGGATATTTATAATCAGCGTCTCCCAGTCCGTGCGGTACACGAAACGGCTGTCCTCCATACTGAATTTCGCGTGTTTCGCGTCCTTCATAAACATATCCCGCAAATCTTCGTGGTCATAGCGCGGCTGTCCCAAAACGAGCTGCCTTTTCGGCGAAAACTCCCGCGAAAACGAACAGTCAAGGGTGATTTCGGATTTCTCCAAAACTTCCGTGATATTGCGAACTCTCTCGTTTGACATATAGTATCGGTCGGTTACGTATATTTTGTTGCATACAAATAAAAATACGTTAAGCGCCGCCAAAAATATTATTATAAGATTTTTCGCCTTGTTCCAGTCCATATATACCTCAGCTCGCGGGACGAATATAACTGTTGCCGTTTTGGAGCAAAAACCAGTTGAGTACAAGCCACTTGATTTTTTCCTTGTCGTATTTGTACGCGAGACGCACGTCGTCGGGGTTTTCGCCCCCCCACACGTTCATAAAATCCTCGTATTGTATCGTCGCGTTGTTAAAAATTTCGTCGTCGGGCGTGAAAGTGAGGGCGATTTTTTTATATTTTGTAACTTTTTGGTTGGAAACGGTCAGTTCTATCATATGCGAAAGGTTAAGTTCTTTTTTCATTGAATCAGGGATAAGCACAGGAAAATCCATAACGGCATAGTCAAAATAAAACGTGTACGAATCGTCCGAGATTTCGCAGCTGTCAAGGTAGTAATCGTTCGCGATAGTCGCGTCGGCGTTTAGAAACCGTATAGCCGCCGCGTAATTAAGGGGGAGCGTACTGGGAGTGATTTTGTTCACCGTGCTGTAATCCAAGTATTCGATTACGTCCGTTGCGCGGTAATATTTCACGACGACGTTCGCCTCGTTTGAATACCTGTAACTCGAATCCTCGGGCGAAACCTGCGTTATTTTCGCGTCGCCGAAGAGAGGGTTCAGCCCCTTTTGGGCGCTCTTGAGAGTCAGCACGCGGTCGGCGGACATATACGGGTTTTCGGTGTGAATCGGGTGGTACGGAAACCCCGCGTCCGAAATAACGGGCAGAAAAAGCTCCATTGATTTCGCGGTAAAAACAAGGTCGCTCACGGTGTTGTCCGCTATATAGAGCTGGAGATTGTCGTTTATCGTCGTCTTTATTTTTACCGTATATTCATATATGGTTTTATAACTGTTCGATACAAAAAGCACGTTTATTTCAATGCTGTCGGGTTTTGCCTCGCTATATACTTTTGGTACAAATATTATTTGCCGAAAAGAATCGACGTTTTTCGATAATCTGGAACTTTTCTTTTTGAACTCCGACGAATTTTGCTCATAACTTTCGGTGAAATCCGCGGCGTCCATTGGCAGGGCATAATCATATATCACGCAAGCCGCCAAACTCGAGGGAGAGGCGGCGTATTTCCCCGTATACTCCCCCGACAAAAAAAGTTCGTCAAGAATCAAATTGCAATTGTATTTCCCCAGATTCGTGTCAAGGGAGTTGTAGCGTATTCGGTAACTCCCCTCCCTATCTTTTGAGATAATCCGCGACGGCACAGTCAAAAAAACCTTCTCGTTGCCGTTTCGCGCAAGGGATTTCGCGGTATGAAAAAAGTTAATGTCATAGGAATCAAACCAAAGCTGCCCGATTTGCGAAACCGACAATATGACCAAAAACGCTATTATGAGATTTTTCGCCTTGTCAATCAAACAATCAGTCCGTTTCTGTTAAACCGTAAAATCATAGCCGTCCCAGCGCCTACCTCGCTGCTCGCGGAAATTCTGAAATTATGCGCCTCCATAATTTCTTTGGCAATCGAAAGCCCCAGCCCCGTGCCGCCCATTTCGCGGGAACGCGCCTTGTCCACGCGGTAAAACCGCTCAAAGATTCGGGGCAGGTCCTCTTTCGGGATACCAAAACCTTGGTCGCGGACATACACGCGGTAGTATCTTTCCGACACCGACACGGTGACGCTTATTTCCGTGTTATCGTTGCTGTACTTGACGGCGTTTGATAAAATATTCACAAACACCTGCTCTATCCTTGAGGAGTCGGCGACAATGAACAGTTTTGTCTCCGGCGGC
The DNA here is from genome assembly GCA_025997155.1 of Clostridia bacterium. GTDB lineage: Bacteria > Bacillota > Clostridia > Lachnospirales > WQUN01 > BNUF01. Next base: position 27,641 of record BNUF01000005.1, on the reverse strand, counting down.
TTGTACTCAATCGTCTGCCGCTTTTTGTGTGCCAAAAGTTCAACTTGAAATATCGACCTTTGGATAATCTCGTCAAGGTCCACCTCCGCCATTTTGAAATCGAACTGTTGGTTGTCAAACCGCGAGAGAATCAGCAAGTCCGTCGCGAGAAGCGTCATTCTGTCGGTTTCCTTGTCGATTACCGTCAAAAAATTCTCGGCGGTGTCCGTATCGAAAAGCGCGCCGTCAAGAAGTGTCTCCGTGTAGGTCTTAATCGTGGTAAGGGGCGTGCGGATTTCGTGCGACACGTTCGCCACAAATTCTTTCCGCATATCGTCAAGTTTTTTGTGCTTTGTGATATCCTGAAGTACCAAAACAACGCCCTCTATGGAATTTGCGCTCCCATAGTACGGCGATGAAATCACGTTTATGTATTTGTCGCCGATTTGCACGGTGTTTTCCTTGAGTTCGTTAATATCTGTAACGGTGTCGATGTCGATATGGAGAGAATCCAAAAGTTCCTTTAGAGTGAGTACGCGGATATTTTTTATCCCTAACTGTTCGTGGGCGGAATAGTTAGCCTCGATGAGTATCCCGTTGTTGTCGTATGCCAAAACGCCCTCTATCATATTGTAGAGAAGGATTTCCATCTTGTTCTTTTCGGTGGTGATTCGGCGGAGGGTGTAGGACAGCTCCCGCGAAATCTCGTTGAACGTCCTCGTCAGCTGCCCGATTTCGTCCTTACTCTTGACTTCGATTTGCCGCTCAAGGTTGCCGTTCGACCATTCCTTCGCCCGTTTCGTGAGGGTGATAATCGGGCCTGTGAGGGTGTTCGCGAACAAAAGCCCTATAACGGCGGCAAGGGTAAGCGCAAGAAAAACCGACACCACAACCGCCATAGTCACGGCGATAAGCCTGTCCTGAACGGGTTTTGTCGACACGCTGGCGTAGATGATATACCGCACGTCCTGCGTCAAATTCGCGCTGTACGGATACGGAAGCGCGTAATCCACAAACGACTGGTTTCGCACGCCCCATTTGTTCGCCCCCAAAGTCGGTTTTCCAAGCATAGCTCCCGCGATGGCGGGGCTTGTGTAGACTGTACCCGCTTTTTCTTGGTCGATGTTGTACCCGTCCGCGCTTAGTATATCGGCGGTAATCCGATTCCCGTTGGTTTTAATCAGATTAGCGAGCTGCAAAACATACTCACTGTCATCGTCTTCCTCCGCGCCGAAAATCTCCCCCGCCGCCAGATTGGAAAAATCTAAAAGTTCGGTTTCAAGCCGTTCCAGTTCCTGAACGCGGATATTCACAATCATAAAAGTACCGCTAATCATCATTACAATGAACACAAGTACAAGATACATCAGAACAAGTTTTGCCTTAATACTCTTCATAATTATCCTTCAAAGTAATATCCGACTCCGCGTTTCGCGATTATATATTTCGGCGTTTCGGGCTTTTCTTCTATTTTAAGGCGAATACGGCGTATCGTCACGTCAATCGTTCGCAAGTCGCCGTAATACTCGAAGCCCCAAACTTTTTCAAGCAGAGTTTCGCGGGAAAAAATCTGCCCCTTGTGCTCCGCCAAAAATTTCAGCAGGTCATATTCTTTCGGGGTCAGGTCAAGCAGTTCGCCGTGTCTTGTTATCTCCGATTTTTTCGGGTCGATTTGCAGGTCGCTTATCTCGAGGGTGTCGCCCCCCGAAAGGGGACTGTGCCGCAAATTCGCCTTGACACGCGCCATAAGTTCCTTTATCCCGAAAGGTTTCGTCACATAGTCGTCCGCGCCTATGTTAAGCCCCAGAACCTTGTCCGTTTCCTCCGCCCGCGCCGTGAGCATTATTATAGGTACTTGCGACCTTTCGCGGACGCGCCTGCACACCTCGAAACCGTCAATATTCGGCATCATTATATCCAAAAGTATCAATTCGGGATTCTCCGACAACGCTAGAGCAAGCCCGCTTTTCCCGTCCCCCGCCGTCAGAACCTCGTACCCCGCTTTTTTAAGGTTGAACGCGATAATGTCCACGATATTCTTTTCGTCGTCGATTACCAAGATTTTTTTCGGCATAGCGTCCCTCCAAACCTATTTATCGCCCTCGGTTTGCTTAATCACCTTGTCAAGCAATTTCGTCATTTCGTCGACGCATTTTTGGGGGTTATCCTCAAGCAATGTAGGGATTGTACGCAAAGAATACAATACAGCAAGCAGTTCATACCTTGTCATAATATCATCTCCTTAAGCTTTTACGACAATTTTCGAGCGAATCATACCCATCCAGCAACTGAACCCGAAAGTACCCGATTTTTCGGGGGTGAACTCAATGACGTTTTCGCCCGGCTGAAGGGTGTACTGGATTTTGTATTCGGGTATTATTATGGTTTGGTTGCAGCTGTTGATTGCGCGTTCTGGCGCGTTTAGCGTCCATTTCACGGGGATACCTTTTGTCACGGTTATCGCGTCATAACTGTTTGACGACATAGTAGAGACGACATACTGCGTGTTGTCGTCGACAGTCGCGGCGACTTCCTTGCTCCGCGAACGCATAGACGGCGACTGGGACGCGCTTGAACTTTGCACGGCAGCGCCGTTGTTAAGGGCGTAGCCGCTCGTGTCAATCCCCGAAAGGCTAAGCCCGTTGCGAAACATAACCACGCCCAGAACCGCCACGAGCATACCGCTTGCCGTCAGCATCGTCCGCGTAAATTTTTTACTCATAAATGAAGATAACGCGCTAAGCCCGAACATAAGCGGGAGAGTGCCCGCGGCGAAAAGAAACATCGAGACCGCGCCTTTGACGGGGTTGCCCGTTGAGAGGGCGTACATTTGCATAACCTGCAAAGGACCGCAGGGCATAAGCCCGTTCAGCAGCCCGACATACCACGAGCCTTTGTTATTCGTCTTTGAGGAGAGTTTCGCGAAAAGAAGTACAACGGGTTTGGGCATCTTCGGCGCGAGTTTGCGAAGTGACGGGAATATGCCTAAAAGATTCAGCCCCATAATCACCATAAAAACGCCCGCGGCAATTTGCACGACCCCCCGCGCGCCGCCCGAAAAACTTATGACAGAACCGATTGCGCCGACGATAAACCCGATTACGGTGTACGAAACGATACGCCCCGCGTGATACCCAAGCGCGTCCTGAAGGGGTTTGCGTTCGCTATTGTTATTCACGCTTTGCGAAAGATTTATACCGCCGCACATTGCGATACAGTGAACCGACGTCAGCAGTCCGATTAGGAAAATCATTCCGTAGCCCATACCCTCTGTCGGGAGCGGGAAGTTGTTAAACGCCTCGAACAAGCCCGTTTTACTCGCGATAACGTATAACGCCAGTAAAACCACCGAAACGCCGATGATTGTCTCGTATCCCGATTTTTTCGGCGCGTTTTTTACGGAATACCCTAAATCCTCGATTGCCGCCTCAATTTGCGAAAGGGTATACTCCCCCGAATAACTAACGTCAGCTGTGCCGTCCGCGTAACTCACGGAAACAGAGCTCACCCCGTCGATTTTCCCGACCCGCTTTTGTATGCGTTTTTGGCAGTTTTCGCAGGTCATTCCGCCGATATATATTTTTTTATCCAAATGAACCACCCCTAAAAGAAAACGATTGTCCAAAAAAGACAACCGCTTCCATAAAAACTCAAGACGCTATTTTGTTGACCAGCTTTGCCAGCCGTGATTTTTTGCGGGAGGCGGTGTTTTTGTGAAAAATACCCTTGCTGCACGCCTTGTCGATAGCCGAAACAGTCTTTGGGTATTGTGCCTGTGCCGCGTCTTTGTCGCCCGCGTTCACGGCAGTCACCAGTTTCTTAACGGCGGTTTTGGTGTAGGTTTTGATGATTTTGTTTCTAAGTGTTTTTTTTGCTATAACTCGTATGCGTTTTTTCGCTGATTTAATATTCGCCATAACTTTCCTTATTCCTCCCGAAATTTAATCGTCTAGATAACATTACCCCTATTATAACCTATCCAAAAAAATAAGTCAATGAATATATAAACAAAATTTGCTTAAAATATTTTTGAGATGTTAAGAAAGAAGGGGAAATTTTGGACAGTATACGCACGGATTTGGCGGTAGAGAACTATGAAACGGCGGAACGCGAGATTGACGGCGTAAGCGTGACGGTCGCGTCGGCGGATTTCGACATAAAAATAACGACTGTCGAGATACTTGACGAAAGCGGAGAGACGGCACTCGGCAAGCCCGTAGGGAGCTACATTACGGTCGAGAGTACGCTTATGAAAGAAAACGCGCCGCTCGCCCACGACGAGATAATAAAAGTTTTGGCGCGTGAACTGGGGGAGCTGCACAAACTGCCCAGAGACGCGACAGTACTGGTAATCGGGCTTGGCAACCGAAACATAACGGCGGACGCGCTAGGGCCAAAGGTCACGGAAAAGACGCTGACGACACGGCATATAAACAGCCAGCTCCCGCGTGAACTTTTGGGAAAGGTGCGCGCCGTGTCGGCGATTGCGCCAGGTGTTATGGGGCAAACGGGAATCGAGACGGGGGAAGTCGTGGCGGGGCTTGTGTCGCGTGTGAACCCCGATTTGGTGATTGCGATTGACGCGCTTGCGGCAAGACGCGCAAACAGGATTAACGCGACGATACAAATGTCGGATACGGGGCTTAACCCGGGGGCGGGCGTCGGAAACAAGCGAATGGCGATAAACCGCGAAACCCTAGGCGTACCCGTAATCGCCATAGGTGTGCCGACAGTCGTCGACGCGGCGACACTCGTGACGGACACGATTGACCTTTGCCTTGCGGATATGATTGAGGAAACGGAAAAAGGGTCGGAGTTTTATGAAATGCTGCAAAGTCTTGCTCAAGAGGAGAGGTACCACATAATCAAACAGGTGCTTGAACCCTACGCGAAAAATATGTTTGTCACGCCGAAGGAGGTGGACGCGGTGATTGAGCGGCTTGCGGGAATTGTGGCGAACGCGCTCAACATCGGGCTTCACACGGGTATCACAATGGAAGACGTGAACAAATACAGTCACGACTTGGCGAATTAGGTGAATTTATGGATATCTATATAAAACCTAAGAAAAAGGCGGATTTGTCGGATACGGACGCTGTGACGGCGAAGGACGTATGCTCCATTTACGCGCCTAAAAATATATCCGACAAGATTGACAAAATGAAACTTCTTAAAATAGACAAAAATGAGGCGAATATATATACCGTGTCCGTTCTGTCTATTATTGCCAAAATTATGAAAGCATACCCTGACGCAAGCGTCGTAAACGTCGGCGAAATGGACACTCTGATAAATTACAAGCCGAAACAAACGCCCGACACGCGGAAAAACCGCGTCCTAAACGGGGCGAAAATCGCCCTTGTGTCGCTGGTTCTTCTTGCGGGGTCGGCTACCGCCGTTATGAGTTTCCACTCGGACGCGCAAATGCCCCAGATTTTCAAGACGTATCACAGGATTTTTTTTGGAAAGACGGTTGAAAAACCTTTGATTATCGACATTCCCTACGCGTTTGGGCTTGCCGTCGGCATTGTCGTGTTTTTTAACCATTTCGGCGCGAAAAAACTGTCGAAAGACCCCACGCCGATAGAGGTCGAAATGGCGGTGTATGACGGAGAGGTAAGCGACGCGCTTATCGAGTCGGAAAACGCGAAAAAAGAGGTGTGATATGCCCTATATTATGAGTATCTTTTTGGGGTTGTCAAGCGGTATCGTGATTTCGGGCGCGGTGTTCGCGTTCATAAGCGCAATCGGCATTGTCCCGCGCCTTGCCCAAAAAACCCGCACTGAAAACAAAATTCTCGTCTATGAAAACGCTATAATGGCGGGCGGGATTTTCGGAGCTTTGATGATGTTTTGGGATATAAAACTGCCCCTCGGCGGATTCGGCGCGGCGGCGTCGGTTTTGTGGGGGCTGGCTGTCGGCGTTTTCTACGGCGCGCTCGCAATGTCGCTTGCGGAGGTGCTTAACGTAATCCCCGTTTTGGCGCGGCGGTTAAGCGCCGCGAAAGGCGTGTTTTATCTTGTGCTGGGGATTGCGCTGGGGAAATTGATCGGCGCGTTGCTGTACTATATAGTACCTGATTTTTACAGATTTTAGGAGGAGCTTATGGACGACACATATATCGGAAAAGAAAAATACAAGGAGATGGTGAAAGAAACCGCGCCAAAAAGCAAAACGACGGCGAACTCGTTTCGGGCGTTTATCGTCGGCGGCGGTATTTGCGTAATCGGGCAGATAATACACAACCTTTGCCTAAGCGCGGGTGCGGGGCGGGACTCCGCGGGGACGTACACGGCGGTTGTACTGATTTTTTTGGGCTGTCTCCTGACGGGGCTCGGCATCTACGACAAAATAGGCAAATTCGCGGGTGCGGGGTCTGTCGTCCCGATTACGGGCTTTGCCAATTCGGTATCCGCTCCCGCGATTGAGTTCAAAAAAGAGGGCTACGTTTTGGGCGTGGGCGCGAAAATATTCGTCGTCGCGGGGCCTGTAATCGTCTACGGCACTATCTCGTCAATTATCGTCGGACTTATATATTATTTTACAAGGTAGGGGATTAAGGTGGGAAAACATTTGGGCGAACAGTCGGCGACGTTTGATTTCAAAGTTTCGGTAAAATCGACCGCGTCAATAGTCGGCGCGAAAGAGGGCAAAGGTCCTCTCGGGAAATATTTTGATATAGTAATGGAGGACATATTGGCGGGCAAAGAAAGCTGGGAAAAGGCGGAAAGCGAGTTTGCGCGGCTCGGGCTTGATTTAGCCGTAAAAAAGGCGGAGCTTAAAAACGAGGACATAGATTATGTCCTCGCGGGGGATTTGTTAAGCCAAAGCGCGGGGGCGACTTTCGGGGCGCTTGATATGAAACGCCCGTTTTTCGGGGTGTTCGGGGCGTGCTCGACAATCGGGGAGGCGCTTAGTCTCGGCGCGGTTTTGGTAGACGGCGGCTTCGCGAAAAACGTGCTTGCGGGTGCGTCAAGCCACTTTTGCGCGGCGGAAAAGCAGTTTCGTTTTCCTCTGGAACTCGGGACGCAGCGCCCGCCAACGTCAACGTGGACAGTCACGGGCGAGGGGGCGGCGGTGCTTTCGCGGGAGGGCGGCCCGCCGTATATCACGGCGATTACCACGGGCAGACTTGTGGATATGGGCGTGAAAGACCAGAACAATATGGGCGCTGTTATGGCTCCCGCCGCCTGTGACGTCATTTCGGCGCATTTTCGGGATTTCGGCAGAACGCCCGACTACTATGACGCGATAATCACGGGCGACTTGGGCTATGTCGGGCAGGAACTCCTGATACGTCTTTTGAAGAACGAGGGCTATGACGTTTCAAAAAAACACAGGGATTGCGGGATTGAAATTTTTGACAAAAATACCCAAGACACACATTCGGGCGGGAGCGGGTGTGCCTGCGCGGCGGCGGCTTTTTGCGGATATTTCTACAATGAACTTAAGTGTAGGAAGCTAAATAAAATACTTTTCGTACCGACAGGCGCGATTCTTAACCCTACTTCTTTTATGCAGGGGGAAAACATTCCGTCCGTGGCGCACGCCGTCGTTATCGAAAATTAAGGAGGGGTAAATATGGAATATATAAAGGCGTTTCTAGTCGGCGGGCTGATATGCGTGGTCGGACAGCAGCTTATGGACAGAACGAAACTGACGCCCGCAAGGATTCTGGTGCTGTTCGTGTCGCTGGGCTGTTTTCTCGGAGCGTTCGGCATATACGAAAAACTCGTGGAATTCGCGGGGGCGGGGGCGAGCGTTCCGCTCCCGGGCTTCGGATACAATCTGTACAAAGGCGTCGTCTCCGAAATCGACAAAGAAGGGTTTATCGGCATACTCACGGGCGGGCTTAAGGCCACCTCGGCGGGAATTATGGCGGCGGTTTTCTTCGGTTTTCTGAGTGCCTTAACCTTTGACCCGAAAGAAAAATAACCAAAAATAAAAATTTTATATTGCATTTGGTAACTTATTGTATTATAATAGAATTACTTGTATTTAAAGTATAGGTACAAAGATTTTTTTAAAGTGTTAGAGGTGGAATGGCGTGCGGCTGTTTTTGATAACGGGCAAGGAACACACTTTTACGTTGAATTGCCTGCAAACGCGCAAGGCGACTGTAACAAACGCGAAAAACCCGCTCACTTTGGACGGAGTTTTTGAGTATCTGGACGAGCCTCACGCGGATTTTGACAAAATCATAATCACGGACGGCGGGCTTTGCGCCGACGTTTCCGCCTCGGTACGTCATATCGGCAAGCTTAAAGAACGCGGAGTACCCATAGCGGTGATAACGCGCGATTTTCTTCTGGACGCGGAGTTGCCGGGTGTCGCCGTGGCGGTCTCGTCATTTTTTCGGTATACGGAAAAGGAGATATCGGCGGTTCTTTCTGAAACTTCAAAGGATACCCCGCGCCGCCGCTCCCCGAAGCCGCCCAAAGAGGACAGGGCGGCGAAACCCGAAAAGCCGCCTAAAAGGTTCGGGGTATTCGGCAAAAAGCCGCCTAAGGAACAAGAGGAAGAAACAAGCGGAGAACTCGGGAACTTGCGCCTGACCTCAAGCCGCGCCGTAATATTTACGGGAAACCGCGGTTCGGGCGTGACAAGCACGGCGGTAAACGCGGCGCGTTCCGCCTCCCTTAAAGGGTTGCGGGTTATGCTCCTCGATTTCGACATTGATTTTCGTATGCTGAACTTGTATTTCGGCAAATTTCTGGACGAAACCGAAGAGGAGGAAGTATCGGCATCTCTGGTGCGTTTGCTGGCGCAGCCCCACTCATATCAAACGTCGTCAGTCAACATAGACGGGGACTTTTGGGTGAGTTCTCTGGGATACGGCTTTAATGACGAGGCGTTGTTAAACAAGCACCTCACGGAACCAAAAATAATAGGGCTTATCACATATCTTAAGCAGAATTTCGATATGGTGGCGATGGATTTTCCTATGGACGCGCTGGCTAGATTCCCCGCACTCATTAACAATGCTGATGTCATATCTCTTTGTATGGAAAACAATATGTATTCCGCGTTTACCACAATCCGCCACATAGCGATACGATTCGGCGCGGACATATCTTACTTTATATCTAAATCAAGACTTACGGTTACAAAATACAACGACGAGTCCGTGTATGACGAGGAGGTAATCACCCCCGAGGGACTAAGCGAACTTATCGTGAACGAGGGTTTTTGCGACGACATTACATATGAAATACCCGTATCGGGGAAGATTCCGTATTCAAAGTGGTTTGACAGGCAGATTGAGAGGGATTTGCCGATATCGGAGACAGACAGTCAAATGCGTCAGGCGTATGACGAGATTTTGCTGCGATTGTTAGGAGCGTTGAGATGAAAGAAACCAAGGCGGAGTTTAAGAAAAAGGACAGGACGGCGTCCTCCAACAAACGGATTGCGTTAAAGATTGCGTCGATAGTCGTGAGCGTTTTTGTGCTGATTATCACTTTCGCGTGGCTAAGCCGCGCCGACAGGGCGGCGCGCAACACGGTGGCGGTGGCGCGGGTGAAAGTCGGGATACCCGCGTACTCCGCGTTCACAAAGGATAATGTCGAGAAATACGACCTTATCGAGAAAGAATACTCAAAAGACGAGATGGTGTTGTTTGAAAACGTTGAGGACGAGGTTTTAGGCAAATATTCCGCGTATTATCTGCGAAAAAACACGGTGATATATAAAGATGAAGTCGTGGACGAAAAACCGTCGCGCAACGAGTGGCTTTACAGTCTGGGCGAGGGCGAGGAAGTCGTCACTATCCCGTACAAATACTCGGAGGCGGGCGGGGACGTGCTTTTGCCGGGGGATTCGGTACGCATACGCGTAACCTACGAGTCTAACGACTCCGCCCCCGAGGACGGCAACCCTAACGACTACCCCTCAAGCGGGAAAAAGCCCTTGAAAACCGTCGACTTATTCAGCTCCATAGTCGTTATGGATATGATTAACTCAAGCGGTCATTCAGTGTACGAAGTCTACAAAGAGGTTATGCGGCTTGACGCGGCGGAACGCGAGAAAGTTATGAAAAGCAAAGAGTTCCTTTCGAATATAAAACCTCAGGCTCTTTTGCTGGCGGGCGACAAGGAGGATATGGTGAGATACGCGCAGTACAAGGCGATAGCGGGCAGCGGTAATATTTTAATCACCATATTAAGCAGGGGCGACAACGAGGCGGGGCTGCAAAATTTGCCGACTCTCGAAACGGAAGTGCGTTCGTGGGTGGACGGGGAGTAAAGGTGTTATGTATGGACGGAAAACACAAGTTCGGCGGGGTTCTTCGCGGTTTGGGCGAGCGTATAATGTCGTCGGACACGGGATACGACAAGCCGAAGGGCATTGCGGCGGGATTCGTGTCCGTCTGTGATTTCGCGGAGAGCGGGGAGATTATAGCTAATCTCGCGTATCTTTTGGCAAAAAAAGGCATTGTGGTCTGTATCGCGGATTTCAAGGTTTTTTATCCAAACCTTTTCGACTGGATTCCGGGCGTTAGCGCGGAAAAACAGGGGGACGGGCTTATACGTCTTCTCAACAACGACAGGGCGGAGGTGAAATCCGCCGCGCAAAAAACGGACGACGAGAACATATTTCTGGTGAGCCCTAGCCCTAACGACGACATTGAGGATTATTTGAATTTCAGCGTATCAAACATAAAACGGGTTATATCGACACTCAAAGAAACTTTTGACGTTGTGCTTATAGACATACCTAACAACCCGCCCTTCGAATTTTGTCTTGCCTCTTTGATGAGCTGTCATCACGGGTTCTTTGTCGCCTCCGAAAGGGTGGACGCGCCGCGCAACATAGAAAAACTGCTCAACTACGCCCTAAGCCTGACGGACGAGGTGCGGAGCTTTTGCAACATAATAATATCAAGGCGGCAAGGGCTTTTGTTTGAGGAAAACGCCTTTTCGGGCATACGCCTTAAAAATAAAGCGGGTTACGACAAACTCCGCGTCGCGGCGAAACTTCCGTTTTTGCCGTCGGTTCAGGAGAGCGCTTTAAGCGGCGAGTTGTACCTGCGCGACGCGGTTCTTCCGAACAAGGAATTTTCGCGGGAGATAAACAAAATCAGCGATTTAATCGGACGCGACTTCAAGGGGGACGAATAAACGTGCTTACGCTTGACGATGTGAGAAATCTTCAGGAAATACATAAATCAAACGCCCTCCGAGGGGCGGACGGCGCGGGGACGGACGCGGAGACCGACGAAAGCTTTGACGAATCCGAAACCTATGACGACGTAAAAAAAGACTGCGAAAAATACATTGCAAATAATATGAAAAGAAACGGACTACTAGGCGCGGAGGACGCAAGAGAACGCGAACGCCCCGAGGACGCGCTGCACTACACCCGCGAGTTCTCTTTTGGCAAGGACAATAAAAAATACCGCATAGCTCTCAAAATGGTTTATGAGGAACTGGAAAACGCCGAGGAGGACAATTTTATCGGTTTTGAGTACGCACTCAAGACTTGTCAGGAGTTTATAGCGAAGAAGTTCAGCGACAAGCGGGACGAACGCGACAAGTCCGTGCGAACGCGGGAGTACATCAAGGATTTTGTGTACAAGGGGACGTTCGGCGGCGTGCGAAAATCGGGCGGCGGGCATTATTTAAGCAAGGAACTGATTAAAGAGCTCACCAACGAGATAATGAATTACGGGCCTATAACGAGGTACGCCGAGGACGACAGCATAGACGAAATCCGCGCGAACGGGCCAAAGGAGCTGTTTTTTGAACGCGGGGGAAAGACGATAAAATGTGACGACAGTTTCAGGGACACGGAACATATGGAGCGGATTATATCGAAACTGATAGGCGTGTCAAAGGTGCGGCTCACGCCGAAAACGCCTATGGTAAACGCCCGCACCATAGAGGGCTACCGCGTAAACGCCACGTATTCGGGGATTTCCCCCTACAACCAGCCCGCGTTCGTGCTTAGAAAATTCAGCAAAAAAGAAATCCAGCCCGAGGATATGATGAAGTCGAAATCTTTCTCGAAGAATATGTACGAGCTGCTCGCGCTTATCCCGAAAGCCGACTTGTCGTGGATAACGGTAGGACCGACAGGCAGCGGAAAAACCACGCTGAACGGGCTTTTGGTGAAGGAGATAGACCCCCTCTCACGCGTCATTACGATTGAAAACCCCTCCGAGATGCGGCTCAGGCGGTTTGAGGAGGGGGCGGTGGTGAACGACGTACTCCAGTACGAGTGCGTCGCGGACGACGAAGGCACGTCCTCCTCCGACCCGACAATGGAAAACCTGCTCATAAACGCTATGCGGCAGTCGCCCCACTGGATAGGTCCGGGCGAACTCCGCTCGCCCGGGGAGTTCGCCACGGCTCTTCGGGCGGCGCAGACGGGGCATTATTTTTTCACCACCCTCCACGCCGAGGGCGACGGCGACGCGATACGCCGCTTTTTGACCTCCTATCTTATGGTGTCCAAAGAACCCGCGCCGCTCGCCTTAAAAAACATCTGCTCCGCCGTGAAGTTTATTATCTTTCAGGAAAAACTGGCGGACGGAACGCGCAAGGTGACGTCTATTTCGGAGGTGACGGGGTCGGACGAGCTTGAACCCGTTATAAATCAGATATACAAGTTTCAGGTAGAGGACGCGGTTGTCGACCCGCACACCCAAAAAACCCTCGAAATAGTGGGGTATCACAAGCGCGTGGGCGTGCTGTCCGCCGAAATCCAAGAACGTATGATTAAGGCGGGCATACGGCGGGAAAGGTTTGAGTTCTTGACCTCCCTCCCCGCAAAAGACGAATTGGAGGAATACATTTGAGTCCGTTTTTCGCGGGGTTGCTTGTATCTGTCGTAGTGTTCTGCACACTCAACCAACTTTTGGAGCTGCGTTTTTTCGCGGATACGCGCAAGTTTTTTAACGAGCTGTTCGACTCCCTCTGGGGGCATTTGGAGCGGTACAACCGCAAACGCCGCTCTGAACGCATTAAACGCGAAAATATAGTACGCCAAAAAGAAAACCTGATTGTGAAATACAACCGCCTTATCGACGAGTTTTTACACAGTTTTAATATGTCGTTTACAATCGAGATGGCGACCTCGCTTATCGCGGCGGTTTTCGCAATCCTCGTGATTATCTCGTCAATGTTTCTGAAAGACATAACGATATCTTTTATACTGACGGTTTCGATTATGATTGCGCTTTTTACGTGGTTTTCGATTGAATCAAGAAGAAAACGCGCCGCCCGCGCCGAGTCCATAGCGGACGCGGAGGACGCGATTTGCCCTCTTGCCCGCGACGGCGTTTTGATTGCCGTGAAAAAGGTTATGGAGACGGAGGAGTACATAGACGAAGATATTCGTCCGTATTTCCGCGAGTTTATAGACAATTGCGAAACGCGGGGGTATTCGTTTCGGCAGGCGATGACGCAGTTAAACCGTCATCTTGGCGCGCGGTTTGACAATTTTGCCGAAAAGGCGATTATCTTTGAGTATAACGAAAGAAAAGGTATGGCGGATATCTTTCACGATATTGTTGACGAAAACGCCGTCGTGCGCGAGATGAACACAAAAAAGGAAGATATGTTCAAACGTATGGACAGGGATTTTCTTATGAAAACTCTCCTGATTATACTGTTTTTCATATACGCCCTGTCCGTGCCCGAATTTCGGGATTTTATGCTAAATACGACGGCGGGGAAATTTATCAACTCCCTGTGCGTCAACATAATTTGCATAAGTTTCGCGTGGGGGCAGCATTTGCAGGGGTCTTTGGAATTAAAGCGTCAGAAGCCGAAAGGATAAAACGTATGGTTTCTAAAGTAATCGCCGTCGCCGCCGTCGTTTTTTTGATAAAAGAACTTCTGTACCCGTTTTTTCGTCCTGTCGGCAAAAAGCATAAAGACCGCGTGAGAAAGTACAGCCGCGAAAAGGCGGCGGACGAGGTTAAGCGCAAACGGCGCGAGCGGAAGATACGGTTCGCCGAAAGGTATTCCGTTCGTCTTCCGTTTATGCAAACGGAGGGTATGCTCAAAAAAACCTTCGAACGCCTTGGGCTTGACAAGCGTCCAGAGGAAATCTGGCTCGAACAGGACTTGTATCTGATAGGGTCGATTATACTGTCGCTTGTAATGTTTTCGGCAAACGGCGTACTCGGGCTTATCACGGCTCTGTTCGTTCCGATACTGTTTTTTATGCCGACTGACGAACTTGACAAGGAGGTTAAAAGAAAAAACTACAACATTGCCATTGACTTTCCGCAGTTTTACAGTATGGTTTTTTATCAGTATTCAAAGTCGGTAAACGTCTTTTTGACGGACGTTATAAACGACTATCTGCCGAACGCCAACGACGATATGGCGGAGGAACTCAAGGTTATGCTGCAAAACATCGACTATTCAGACGAGGATTACGCGCTGAAACAATTAAAACGGCGCGTCCCCGTCCACCACATAATCAAGTTTTGCGACATTATGGAAACGCGGCTCAGGGGGTATGACAACGTGGCCCAGATGCAGTATCTGAAAAACGAGATAGACAAATTTCGTTTGACGGAACTCGAAAACGAACTGAATAAACGCGTTCGCACGAACAACATTATTCAAATCGCGCTGCTTTGCGTTTTGGGGCTTTATATAATAATTTACTATCTGTTTACGATACTTGACTCTCTTACTATGTTTATGTAAAAATCGGAGGTTTTTTCAGTGAGTATTAAAAGTTTGGCTATTACCGTCGCGACGATTGTACTTATAGGCGTGGGGCTTGTTTTCTTCAAAGATAATATAGGCGATTGGATTCAGACTATCTGGGACGCTGTTTGGGGCTGGATTTCCGACTTCTTCTCGTAATGGTAGGCGCGTTTAAGGCGGTTATAACCGCCGTAGGGATTTCCATAGCGGTTTACCTGCTCACGCAAATGGCGTTTTTCTTTCCGTTTTATATGACGATAGTCGTCGAGGCGTTTAACCTTTCGAACATTGCGGCAAACGACAACTATGTGGAGCGGATTTATTACGAGGACAGTCTGTACAACCTGCGGGACCGTCCTGTGTTTAACAGGACTCCCTCGTCGGTCGCGATAGAGGTGCTTAACGCGGACGGGCGGGAGGCGGTGGGGGACGACCCCTCGGCGTACAGCGGATATGACGGCGACACTCTGGGGGACGGCACGTACAAACCCTACCGCCAGCGAGGCGAGCCCGTCACCGTGACCGTTTCCGCCGTGTACCCCGTCGCGGTTACTTTGTGGGGCAATACGTTTACGCATAACGTCCCCGTGTCGTTTGAGATAACGTCTGTCGGGCTTAGGTATTACAAAGATTTGGAATGGGATTATTAAATGAAATCAGCAGTATACGCAATTTTTGCCGCCTTTGTGACCATCGCGTTTTTGCAGCCTTTGATAGAAACCGCCAATCTTTTAACGGAGAAGGTGCGGCTTGACTCCGCGCTTCTAAACTCCTGCCGCGCAGCGCGTTACAACAGTCTTGTGGACGAGCGTATGCGCGACTTGAACGCGGAGATTGAGGAAGATATTTTTAAGGAATATTTTGCCGAAGCGTTTTCCCAGACCCTAAAGCTTAATATTTTGTCCCCCGAATCGGGGAAAATGGCGTTTTCGTCGTCTCACGGCGGAAGATATGAAAAAATAACTGTCGCGCTGTCGATTTCGCCGTCAGAGGATTTTGGCGGCAGGTCGGTGGCGGTGGCGGAGCTTGACTTATCAACCCCTTATGTGTTTCAGACGGCGTTGTTAAGGCGAGTCGCGTCGGGAAGCGCGTATCAGATAAACGAGCGGCGGCTTTTTAAAATTCAGGTGGTTAATTGAAAGGAAGATTGATTTGATAGTTACAATCGAGTGCGAGGGAAACAAGGTTGAAGACCTAGAAATGCCCGATTTTTTGAGAGTCGAGCAGATGCTGGAACTTTTTGGGAATATGTACAAGCGTACCTTTGAAAATTTGCAGGCGGACCCTAAGGGCATCATTTTGGACAAAACCAAAACTCTGCCCGAGCAGGGCGTGGAACACGGAGCTAAGCTGATTTTCAGTTAGGGGGCGGACGGTGAGTTTTCAAAACGCGAACACGGCAAACGGAGGGCTTGCGGTAAAATTCCGTAACGATATAGTTTTTGCGCGTCCAAACGAGTATTTTTTGAACGCGGGAGAGGAGTTTGTTTTTTACAGCGACAGAAATGACGGCGACAAGCTTTATCGTTCGGGCGGCGTAATCTTAAAAAGACCCTGTTCGGGAGTAATCCTGCAAAACGGGTTTTTGTATTTTGCGGACGAAGAGGACAAGGGCGTTTATCGCTGTACTCAGGACGGCAAAGACCTTTCAAGACTTACCGATAAAAACGTTTCGGCTACGGAATTCGCCTTGCTGCCAAACGGGGAGATTTACACCAACCAAGGAGCGAGGCGGCTTTTCGCGTATGAAAACGCCTGTTATTTCGCGGACGCGAAAAACGGTTTCGCCCTTACAAAGTTTGACTCACAAACAGGCGAAACTTCGGATTTCCCCGAAATCGTCCCGTCCTATATAAACGCCTGCGGAGAGTATGTTTATTATACAGACAGACGGCAAAGCAACATTATTTACCGTTTAGATTCGTCAAAACGCTCCCTCAAAATTTTTGGGGGAAGCGCTTTGTGTTTGCACGTTTTGGACGATTGGTTATATTTTATTTCTGATAATGTGTGGAAACGGGTGTCCCTGTCGCGTTTCGGCGACGCGGAACTCGTGAGGACAGGAGAGGTATAATGGAATTTTCGCGTCAGCCCCGAATCAGCCCCGAATACGAGATAGGCGAACTCGCCCTTGAAAACCCGCCGCCCCTGGGCGAAAAGCCCGAGATAATGTGGTTTCAGACGTTTATCGCTCCCATAGTAATGTTATGCGTGACGGTTTTTGTGTTTGCCGCGGGGCGTTCGGGCGGCGGGGGAATGATGGGCAGCCCGCTGTTTTTGGTCAGTTCCCTCGCTATGACGGGTGTTGCGATAATAGGCTCAATCATAAGCCTTAACAACCAGTTCAGCAGACACGCCAAGCAAAAAAAGCGGCGCGTCAAAAAATACTCCGAGTACATAAAGCAAAAAGAAACGGAACTTGAACTCGCGGCGGCGAATCAAGCTCGCGTCCTTAAGCTGACGAATCCGTCGCCGCCCGAGTGCGTACAGCGAATGAACACGCCCCCGACGGAGATTTGCCCCACCGACCCGAGGATTTGGGAGCGGACGCCTTTTTTTGACGATTTTTTGGAGTTTCGCGTCGGGATAGGCGCGGTAAAGGCGGCGTTGTTTGTGGGCGACCCGGGGCCTCTTTCGGTTATGGAAACGGACCCTTTGGCGGGCGAGCCGCGAAAACTGGCGTTAAAGTATGAGCGAGTTCAGGACGTGCCAATAGGGGTGAACCTCCGTGAGGCGCAGATTTGCGGTATCGTCGGGGAAAAAGCCAAGACAGAGACTCTTGTGAACAACATATTGATACAAATTGCGGCAAACCACGGGTACGACAATGTACGTGTGGTTCTTTTGGCGAAAGAGGAGGCGTTAAAAAAGTGGGATTGGGGGCGGCTTCTTCCGCATTTCTGGAACGACTCGTTTACGGCGCGGCGTATAATCTGCGGAAAGGACGCGGCGAAACTCACCCTTGACGAGGTATGCTCCGAACTCAAGGAACGGGCGAGCAAGGGCGGCGACGTTGTGTTTTCGTCCTACTATGTGTTTATCGTGGAATCCCCCGAAATAATAGAGGATTCGCCGATACGCAAGTATCTTTACGAACCCAACGCAAGGCTTGGGGTGACGGCGGTGTTTACGGCGCAGCACGCGGCTTTTTTGCCCGCAAGGTGCGGCGCGGTGATAACCCTTAAAGAGAAAACGGGGGAACTCGTAAACATTGTCAAAAACGAAAAGAATATTTTCACCCCCGACAAGGACGCCGCCCGAGACGACGCGGAAATGGGGGCAAGGCGCGTCGCTCCCCTTAGAATAAAATCCGCCTCCGCGAACTTTTCGCTCCCGAGGAGCATAACCCTTTGCCAAATGCTGGACAAACCCGTTTTGACAGAGGTTGACGTTTTGTCGAACTGGCGGACGCGGCGAACCTATGACGGTATGGCGGTCCCCATAGGTGTGCGTACAGGCGGCGACGCGGTATGCCTTGACCTGCACGAAACGGGACACGGACCTCACGGGCTTGTGGCGGGGACGACCGGGTCGGGAAAAAGCGAGCTGCTCCAAAGCGTAATAATTTCCCTTGCGATACATTTTCACCCGAGCGACGTTTCTTTTGTGCTGATAGACTACAAGGGCGGCGGAATGGCGGACGTTTTCAAGGGTATGCCCCATTTGGCGGGAGTTATAACAAACTTAGGCGGCGGGCAAACCACACGCGCCCTTCTCTCCATAAAAAGCGAAATTTTGCGCCGCCAGACGGTTTTCGCGGAATACGGCGTGACGAACATAGACAAGTATCAAAAACTCTACTATAAAGATACCCGCCCCGAGAATATGCCGCCCGTTCCGCATCTCGTGATGATTGCCGACGAGTTCGCGGAACTCCAGCAAGACCAGCCCGACTTTATGAAACAACTCGTGAGCGCGGCGCGTGTCGGGCGAAGTCTGGGGATTCACCTTATACTCGCGACGCAAAAACCGGACGGCGTTGTGGACGACCAGATTTGGAGCAACTCAAAGTTCAAAATGTGTCTTAAGGTACAGACGGAGAGCGACTCGAACGGCGTGCTTAAAAAACCCGACGCGGCGTTTATACGGGAACCGGGGCGGGCGTATCTGCAAGTCGGAAACGATGAAATGTACGAGCTTTTTCAGTCCGTGTATTCGGGAGCGGATTATGTCGTAAACGCGGAAGAAGCGAGAGAGCGGGAAATGCGGGATAAAAAGATATACAAACTCTCCGTCGACGGGCGGCCGTCACTTATATACCAAACGCCGAAGGAGGACGGCGCGGAGGAAACGGACAAAATATCGTCGCAGCTCGAGGTTATGGTGCGGCATATAACGGAGCGGGCGGATTCGGAGGGGATAAAGGCGCTTACGGGACTTTGGACAGAGCCGCTTAAAGAAACCGTCTATTATGACGAACTTCCCGAAAATTGGCTAGAGAAACCGCAGAACAGCCTCTTGTCGGCGGTTGCGGGGGTTGTGGACGACCCGAGGGGGCAAAGGCAGATTCCGCTGGAGTTTGATTTCGCGAACGAGGGCGGGCTTTTGGTATACGGCGCGTCAGGCACGGGGAAAACCACGCTGCTCAAGACTTTGTGCCTGTCGCTCGCCTATCGGTACACCCCCGACGAGGTGAATATCTATATACTCGATATGGGCGGCGCGTCCCTTAAAATGTTTTCGGAGCTGCCCCACTGCGGGGGAGTTTTGACGATAGACCAAACCCGCGACATACGCCAGTTTATGCGGTTTTTATTCCGAATGACGGAGAAGCGCAGAAATATTTTTGAGGAAGCGCGGGTGGAGGATTTTATACAATACAAAAAAGGCGGAGGGGAAATGCCCGCCGTCGTCGTGATAATAGACGCTTACGCGCCGCTTATGGAAACCTATGACGACGTGGACGAGCGGATTACGCTGTTTGCGCGGGACGCGTTCCGTTTCGGGGTGTATCTGGTGATAACGGGGATAAGCGTCCGCGACATAAGGTACAAACTGGCGGCGAATTTCAAGATGACCGTCGCCTTTGAACTTATCGACAAGTCGTATTCGGAACTTGTGGGACGCACGGAGGGGCTTGAGCCGGAGAACTACTGCGGACGCGGGCTTGTGAAACTGGCAAAGCCCTTGGAGTTTCAGGCAGCGTTGCCCGAGGTAAAGGACTCTTCCACAAGGGAGCTTATCGCGGGAATATCGGCGAACGAACAAAGACGCGCCGTGAAAATCCCCGTAATGCCCGACAGGGTTGACTTTAAGGAGCTTAACAAGGATAACGCGGAGAAAAACACCCTTAGAATCGGGAGAAACGACAGCGACCTCACCCCCGTGACCCTTGATTTCGCGGAGCAAACGTCCTTTATCATAACGGGCGGAGCGTCCTGCGGAAAAAGCCTTGCCGCCGTCACGTGGCTCACCGCCCTTAAAGACGCGGAGATTTACGCGCTTGACTCAAACGGGGCGGGGTTTGCGGCGTTGGCGGGGCGTTCGGGCATCTCGTATCTTAACGACCTTGGGGCGGAGGATTTGCAAACTCTTATAGACTCCGTTGCGGGCACCCTTGACGCGCGGCGAACACTCCTAGCTGCCACGCGGCGAAACGGCGGAGACGCCGCCGCCCTAAGTGCCGCGTGGAAACAGATAATTTTCGCCTTCGACAAGTTCGGCGAAGCGTCCGACAACGACGACTATTACGACCTTTTCAAGCTGGTTTACAGGATTGCGAAACGCGAACAGGGAATGAAGGTTATGGTTTTGGCTCTTGACACAATGGACGGTTTCGGCGATGATTATTCCGACGCGGCGAAAACCGTCAAGAACGCCCAGACGGGGCTTTTGCTCGGAAGTCTTAAGGAGCAGTCTATGTTTGACGTAAGTCTGCCCTACGGCACGCCCGAAAAGGAACTTGCCTTCGGCGACGGATATTTTATTAAAAAAAGCAGATTCGCGGGGATACGCACCGCTTACGCTATTGAAAGGAGGTGATAAATATGGCAGCATCGAATCAACAATTTGATTTCAGCAAAGCGACCGAGCTTCAAGGCAAGCTCAAAAACGAAATCAGTTCCATAACCGACACTCTCAACAAAACCCAGACAATGGTCGAGGGTGTGCGTGAGTGGTGGAAAGGCGGCTCTGAGGAGGCGTTTATCAAAAACTTTGAAAACACCAAAAAGGACGTTATCAAAGGGCTTGACAAATGGCTCGCGGAATACCAGAAACTCATCAAAGACGTCGCTAAGACGAAAGAAGAGCAAGACAACGCGCTCAAAAAAGCGTTAAGCAACTAACGGCAATGTTTATGCCCCGCCGTGATTTTCACGGCGGCGGCGTAAATTTATTAAAAAAAGGAGTTTTGTATATGAAAAAAATGATTGGGATTTTATTGTCGGCTATGCTTATCGCGGGGGTTTGCACAGTCGCGTATGCCGCCGATACGGACAACACAATAACCGTTATCGTGGACGGGCAAAAAATCGATTTCCCGGACGCGCCCGCGTATATTGACAGCGCGAACAGGACGCAAGTACCCGCGAGATTTATCGGCGAGGCGTTGGGAGCGTCTGTCACGTGGAAGGCGGATTTGAAAATGGCGGAATTCGCGCGGTTTTCCCACACCTTTCACGGCGAGATAGTGTATCTTGATTTTCAAATGGGCGTTCCGAGCTATTATGTACGCGGATATAAAGGAACGGAAACCGAAAAACGCCCAATGGAAACGACGGCGGTTATAAACGAAGAACGCATATACATACCTGTCCGTTATGTGGCGGAGGGGCTTGAGGCTAGGGTTGACTGGGACGCCGGCGCAAGAACCGTTACGATTACCTCAAAGACGAAAAAAGTGGGAGTCTACACCATTCCGCAGAGTTTTACGGGCGACGTGGTTTACGGCGGAATCTATTCCGACGGTATGAAAGCGACTCGTTTCGATATGGGCATAGGGAACGGAAGGAATACCACATCGGATATTTCGATAAGAACGGAACAATTTCTTACCTATATCGTGTCCCAGACAATGGACAGCGCGACAATAGAAAAAATGAGGAAATTCTTTGAAAAAAACCGCGACGCGACCCCTATAAGTATGAACGAACCCATAGCCGAAGTGATTCTCGATGAAACTTCGGGGCAGTACGTGCGTATGCTTCGTTCCTCTCTCAATACTTTTAGCGTCAGGATATATGACAAGGGAATAATGCCGCCTAAATCGGGATTTTAAGAAAGGAACAGGGCTTGCCGTGAAAAAGTTTCGGAAATTTACAGTATTGTTGTTAGTCGTATTCCTTTTAACGAGTACTCTATTCTCACCGCGTGTTTTTGCGGACGCGGACGGAAGAAAATTAGCGGCTCAGCTTAACGAGGAATTGGGTGAAGATATTTTTCCAAACGCGCTTTCTGGTACGGGCAAAGACGCTAGGGTAGTTAATGTTGACGTTCCCGGTATATCGGCGGCGGGAAACGCAAAAACCACTTTTCTTGTATACGGAAACAGAAACGATTCCGACGACGCTCTAGGCGCTAGCGGGTCGAGACGCTCGATTGGGTTTTCTGTGAACGGAATGCCGTTTCCAGACCCGTCCTATCCTCCCGACAGACTTAGTTATACCTTTGATAACTATTGGTATACTCCCGAAAGAATGTTCGCGTCCGATGATTACGCTATTACGAGGTGGTTAGGCGAAGTGCGGCTTACCCAATATAATATCCCCGACAACGTATTTACCGCTGAAAACCTATTGGATTTGCACCCCGAGCTTGTCGAGAGAAGCGGTTTACCCGCGGGCGACTCTAAGCACATTAACCTAAAAGACGTTGTGTATGTGTTACAGCCGCCGACTAACTACACGTGGGGAATGACCATAGCTTTTAACAGGGATACGAGTACGTCGGGGACGATATGGTACACGACGGCGTTGATAAAGCCCTATATACTGCAAAGCGACCTTGAGGCGGCGGTCGAAAACGTCCCGTCGTCGGCGCGCGCGGGCGAAGCGGTTACCGTTGATTTCAGCGTAATGTCAACTTTTCCCGACAGCATAACGACAGACTATGATTTTTCCATAAACGGCGCGGCAGAACCCAGACAAACCCTTGTGACCCTGGGGAACGGAAGCGTGCCGTCACAGCAGACTTTCACAATGCCAGACAGCGGCGTTACGCTTGTGTACACGGTAAACCCGACCCAACTTTTGCCGCAGGAGTCGAAGTTTGACAACAACACCGTAACCGTGACTATCGCTAACGTCCCGGATATTACCGCTACATCTTCCGACATTGAAATAGACTATAACGTTCTTGAAAGAAACATAAACTTTAACCCGGGAGAATCCCAGGCGCATCTCACGCTGCCGCAAGGGAACTGGGACGGCAACGCGACAGGCAGGCTTGAGGTTGACAACAGAACCGCGAGTATTTACAATAATTTTACAGTCGAAAATAACCCAGACGTGGACGAACCAGCAACCGACATAACCCGCGACCCCATAGTCCACACGGTGTTGCGGCGAAAGGATTTCGGGGACGACCCGCTCTCCCGCGTTTACGGCGCGACAAACGCCAAGACGGGCGAGGTGTTTGAACATGGGAGCGTGAGCCGCCCGTACCGCTGGTATCACGGCAACCCCGACTGCACAGGACACACGAACACGACCACGGCGGCTTTTAACGGCGTCACAAACACTAAGAACATAACGGCGTTGGTGTACAACGGCAAGGCGGCGATAACTCCCCCGACTTTTAAAAAGCAAATAGACGGCGCGTCCGCCCTGACCGAAAAGTTATGGTGGGTGAGCGACCCGATACCGCTTGACGTTATACGGCTTATGTATACGCAGGAGGAGGACGATACTTTAGACAACGAAACAAACGTTGACGGGCGGTATGTTCGCTCTTTTATAGAACAGGACGAAGCCGACATTAATTTCAGCGTACCAGGCAATATTTCGGCGGGGTATCAGACAGACAGGGAAAAAGCCAGAAACCGCGATTACACCCTTGACAGCAACGACAAGGCGGTTTTCGCGTCGGATTTGAACCAAAAAAGCGTGGATTACCCGATACGCTCGGGGTACTTCTTTAATCCGACAGGGGAATACTCTTTTGCCGTTAAAACGGAAATCTACAAGGATACCCCTGATGATACCGCCGAACACAAAAACATCATAGACGCAATCATAGCGGCGTTTAGGTATGAATCCGACCTAGTGTATATAAACCCGTCAAGGCAAGCCGTTTCCATAGACGGCGAAAGTTTGTCAAAAACAGGCACGGCTTACGCGGGCAGCACCGCCTCCGCGACGACGGAACTTCACCCGCTGTTTGATATACGCGTCGACCGAAACTACAACAAAGACAACGCGGAGGAACTTCTGCACGACTACACCGAGGCGGGGACGGACGAGAGGTTTAAACCCGTGCTTGAGGGGTATTCGCAGTCGTCTTCAGGGGACAGCAAAACGAACTACAAGTATGTCGAATTTGTAAACAACGCGGAAAAAGTGTACAAGATAACCGAAACAACGACGGTGACTATAACCGTAAACCCGGATAACCAAAAGGTATACACCCACGCCCAGATGAAAAACGGCGGGTACGGCGTCAGGGCGTATATCGACAGCGTTGACTTAGCCCCGCTCACCTACGGGCAATTAGGGACGCTTGCCCGCGTTAATCTGGACGGCATAGCGGTTTCGGTTGTGGGGTCTATGTACGACGACGAAAGATAGGCGGGATATTATGGCTGACGAGATAAAATTCGACTTTGGAAAAGCGCAAAGTTTAGGCGATGTTATAGCCGAATGCGGACGCGGTTTGGAGGAAATAAAAAACGCGCTCCAAAAGGAGGTGGGCGACGCGGGGGAGTGGTGGAAAGGCGGGGCGTATGACGCTTTCAAGGCGAAATACGAGGGCAAGGGCGCGGCTATGCTTGACGGGCTTTGCGGGCGTACCTCCGACGCGGGCGCGTACCTTGTCAAAATATCGAACGCGAAACACAATTTTGAAAAGAGTAACAGGCATATTTTCTGATACCCAAAATAGTATACACACGGGGGCGGCGGTGGTATAATGAACGGTGAAGCAGTTGCTTTTGACATATCAAAAGCGGAAGAAAGCGGGCGGCGAATCCAAAGGGAGTCGGACAAATTAAAACGGCTGTCGGATAAACTGCGGAATGTTACGTCAAATACAAAAGGTTGGTGGGCGGGCGGCTCTGACGCGGGATTTTCGCGGCGTGCGGACGAACTCGTAATTCAACTTGATACGGCGGTGAAATGGTTCGAGTGTATGGGGGAGGATATGCTCGAAATCGCCAAGACTAAAAAGGAAGAGGAAGCAAGGCTCATAGCGGAGCTCGGGGGAGCGGTGGGAACGGAGGGAACGGATTCTTCCGGCGAGAAATCCAAGGTTAAGTTCAAAAACAAAATATCGGTACTGAAAAGAAAGGTACTTAAGACAAAGAAAAAAACTTTTGGTGAAAAAAACAAAGACGCTTTTGATTATGGGGACGAGATTTTATCAATTCAAGGCGGTCCTTCCGTAAGCGGTTCTGTTTATCCTTTTTTTAACGTGAAGGACGACAACGGGTTTCTTAGGGGGTCGGCATCAAGCGGGTCTTTGAATTACGGCGCTCATGCCACTTACAAAGCGGGACTTTACTCGAAAGACAAAGACGGCAAAAAGATTATTACCCCCGGGCTTGACGTGTCGGCGGGGGTCAGTGGCAGTCTTATCAAGATTGAGGGAGAAGGCAGACTGGGAACGGATATGGTTGGCAGCTATGTCAAAGGCAAAGCTGTCGTTGGCGAAGTTTCCGCCGAAGTTGGCGTTGGCATAGGTATGGTTGAGGGAGACGACGGCAAGAAAAAGTTCGACGCTCACGCGGGGGCAAAAGCCGAAGCTATCGCGGGCGGCGTTTCGGGTTCGGTGGGTGCGACTCTTGGCGGCGTGGACGTGGGCGTTACGGGAGGCGTGAATTTTGGAATAGGAGCGCACGCCGATGTCGGGTTCACAGACGGCAAGTTCAAATTCAACGTGGGTGCGACGCTTGGGGTAGGCGCAAGTATAGGATTTGAAATCGACCCGAGCAAACTCGTAGGCGCCCTGTTTGGCAAAGGGAAAAGTTAAAGTAATTATAGGGAAATGATAAGGGGGGTATACTTTGGAATTTATCACTTCAAAAGAGTTTATTGTTCTTATGCTTTTTCCGTATGCCGCTCTTATGCTTTTTTTCGCGCATAAACTTGTCAAGGCGGAGAAACGATTTTTGAGGGAATGTATTCATACAACGGGTATAGTCGTAGAATACAAACGCGACTTTGACCTCCAACACCCAGGCGAGAGAATGCCGTTAGAACCTGTGGTTTCGCTGGTTGTGAATAACGAAACAATCACGGATTTCGCGGAGGCAAGAAAAATGAACGAAACCACCTGCCCAGTCGGTTCTCGCGTAAAAATCCTATACGACAGACACAAGGTAGGAATATTAGGGTATTTTCAAACCATACGTGTTGACGAGGAGGATTTTCGTCCGACTTTTCGTCCGAATACGCGTATTGACGTTGTGTTTCTTCGCGTATTCGCAGTCGTTATACTTTTGGCGGCGGTTTTTGCTGTTTATGTTTATTTCGGATAGTATTAACGCGGTTAAAGGGAAACGATAAGGGGGGCATACTTTGGAATTTTTTAAGTCGGAGGAGTTTCTCGTCCTTGCACTCTTTTTATACTCCGCTCTTATGTTTTTTTGCGCGAATAAACTCGCCAAGTCGGAGAAACGGTTTTTTAGGGAATGTATTCATACCACGGGTACAGTCGTATCGTACAAACGCGACAGACCCCGCAATAACGGCGCGAAACCGCCGTTAGTACCCGTAGTTTCGGTGTTTGTGAATAACGAAACCATCACGAGTTCCGCGTGGGCAAGAAGAATGAACGAAACTAATTGCCCCGTCGGTTCTTGTGTAAAAATCCTGTACAACAAACGCAAGACGATAGCCGGGGATATTCAGACCATACGCGTTGACGAGGACGCTTTTCGCTCGAAGGATATGCAAATTGGCGTTGTGGTTTTTCGCGTAATCGGAGCCGTTATGCTTGTGGTGACGTTTATTGTGATTCGCGTTTATTTCGGATAATATTAGGGAGGAAAATGTATGTTTAAGGGGCTTTTGCCGATAGGTTAGGTGCTGCTGCTCAAAGGCGGCACAAAACGGGTAATGATAATGGGCGTGGCGCAGAAACAGGAAAAAGACGGCGAGGAATTTATCTGGGATTATTCGGGCTGCTATTTTCCCGAGGGGCATATGGGCGGCGACACGACCTACCTTTTCAACGCCGACCAGATAGAACGCGTGTATTTTATAGGTTTTCAGGACGAGGAACAGTTCGGGTTCAAGGTTAAAGCGGACGCGGTTCTTAGGAATCTTCGCGGCGAAACGGAGGAGAGTTTATGAAATCTAATTCTGTAAAAAGGGTACTGCTCGCGGCGTTCGCCGTGACTTTCTTTACGACGGGGGCAAGCTGCGCTATCGGGAAAACAACGGATTCAGCGGGCAACGTGTACACCACGGGCGTAAACCTTTCAAACGACGAACCCGCAAAAACGGCCGAAACCGAAAAGGACACGTCCCGATTTTCGGGGATTTTGCCGATAGGCTCGGTGGTTCTCCTCAAGGGCGGCGAAACACGCGTGATAATTATCGGCATTGTCCAGAAACAGGCGACCGAAACAGGGGAAGTTATATGGGATTACTCGGGCTGCGCCTACCCTGTGGGGTATCTCGGAGGCGATACGACATATCTTTTTAACGGAGACCAGATTGAGCGGGTGGACGCGATAGGGTATCAGGACGAGGAGCAACTGGAGTTTAAGGCATACGTTGACGAGGTGATAGGGGACTATATAGAGGGCGGATATGTCGAAAACCCCGACACCGACTTTTCGGGCGCGGAAAAACTCGGCGACGCTCCAGACGGAACGTCTGTTGTACAGGATT
>BNUF01000004.1 GCA_025997155.1 Clostridia bacterium | reverse complement strand
AATCTTAAGAGAGCGAAGGGCAAGGCTGTCCGTGAAATCCGTCGCGAGCATTGACGCAAAAGCCTCAAGCGAGTGCGTCACCGCGTCAATGCCCGACGCGGAGGTAAGCCCCTGCGGCGCGTCCATATGCAAATCCACGTCGATAACCGCCATATTCGGCATAAGTTCATAATCCGCGAGAGGGTATTTTGTCCCTGTTTTTTCGTCCGTGATAACCGCGAAAGGAGTAACCTCCGAGCCGGTACCCGCCGAGGTGGGGATTGCGATAAAATACGCCTTTTCGCCCATTTTCGGGAAGGAATAGACGCGTTTTCTTATGTCCACGAATCTCATTGCCATATCGAGGAAATCCGCGTCGGGGTGTTCGTACAAAACCCACATAATCTTCGCCGCGTCCATTGCCGAACCGCCGCCAATCGCAATCACGACGTCAGGCGCGAAAGATGTCATTCGCGCCGCTCCCTCTTTCGCGCAGGCGAGTGTCGGGTCGGGAGCAACGTCATAAAAAGTCGCGTGCGTAATCCCCAGCTCGTCAAGTTTTTTCGTAATCGTCTTTGTGTACCCGTTGTTATAAAGGAAACTATCCGTAACGATAAACGCCTTTTTCTTCACGTTTTTTAACTCGTCAAGCGCGACAGGAAGGCAGCCCCTTTTCATATACACTTTTTGCGGAGTCCGAAACCAAAGCATATTCTCTCTCCTTTCGGCGACGGTTTTTATATTAAGAAGGTGTTTAACGCCAACGTTGTCGGAGACGCTGTTTCCGCCCCACGAGCCGCAGCCTAGGGTCAAAGAGGGGGCAAGCCTGAAGTTGTAGAGGTCGCCGATTCCGCCGTGGGAGGAGGGGGTGTTAACGAGTATGCGGCAGGTTTTCATTCTCTCTGAAAATTCGCCCAGTTTTTCTTTTTCGGAGATATCTATATAGATAGAGGAGGTATGCCCGTATCCGCCGTCCTCCACGAGCCGCTCCGCCTTACTAAGCGCGTCCGCGAAATCCGCCGCCCGATACATAGCAAGAACGGGGGAGAGTTTTTCGTGGGCGAACTCCTCCGAAGATTCGGTGCTTTGCACCTCGCCGATAAGTATCTTTGTTTTTTCGTCCACGGAAAAACCCGCCAAAGAGGCGATTCTATGCGCGGTTTGCCCGACGATTTTCGCGTTAAGCGCGCCATTTATAATGATTGTTTTGCGTACTTTTTCCGCTTCCTCCGCGCTAAGGAAATAACAGCCCCTGTCCGCGAATTCTTTTTTAACGGAGTCATACACGGAGTCAAGCGCAATCACGGACTGCTCCGACGCGCAAATCATTCCGTTGTCGAAGGTTTTTGAGTGTATAATCGAGTTTACCGCAAGCAAAATATCCGCGCTGGAATCGATTACGGCGGGCGTGTTTCCCGCCCCCACGCCAATCGCGGGTTTGCCGCTCGAATACGCCGCGTGTACCATACCCGGGCCGCCTGTCGCCAAAATGATATCCGATTTACTCATCACAAGGTTGCTAAGTTCAAGGGACGGCACGTCAATCCAGTCAATCAGCCCGTCTGGAGCTCCCGCCGCAACCGCCGCCTCAAGCACAATCCGCGCCGCCGCCGCCGTGCTTTCCTTTGCCCGCGGGTGGGGGCTTATGATTATAGCGTTTCTCGTCTTAAGCGCAAGAAGCGTCTTAAAAATCGCCGTGGAAGTGGGGTTCGTCGTCGGAATCACGGCGGCGATAACCCCAATCGGCTCGGCTATCTTCTTTATCCCGTACTCACAGTCGGACTCAACCACGCCGCAAGTTTTGGTATTTTTATAAGCGTTATAAATATACTCCGCCGCGTAGTGATTTTTAATCACCTTATCCTCGACTATACCCATACCCGTTTCCTGAACAGCCTGTTTCGCCAGAATTATCCGCGCCTTGTTCGCGGCAGTCGCCGCCGCCAAAAATATCTTGTCTACTTGCTCCTGATTAAAATCGGCGTATTCCCTCTGCGCCGCCTTAACCCGCGCAAAAGCTTCTTCAAGCCGTTCTACGCTGTCGATTCTCTCGCGTTCCATATATACATCTCCTCATCATTTCCTGAATTTCCCTAATAAGTTAAAAATTATCTTTGTTTCCTGTATCTTGAAAAACGAGCTTAGCAAGACATAGAACAAAACCCCCGCGACGGTCGGAACGCCGATTCGCACGATATCCCACAACGCTCCATGGGAAAGTATCGAATTAAGATTTACATACAGTACGCGGACGACTATTCCCATTGCAAGCGACGATATTATTATAAACAAAGTATCTCTTAATATGTGTATGTCGAGTATAAATTTGTTCTTTTTGTACATAAATACGAGCATAATCGCGGCAATCAGCGTAAACGACACGGACGAGGAAAGGGCGACTCCGCCAACGCCGAGAGGTTTTATCAGGAGCGTACTCAAACAGGCGTTTGTCAGCACCGCCGCGATACCTGTAAACAGCGGGACGTTCGCGTTTTTTTGGGCGTAAAAGGCGCGGCTAAGTATCGTCTGCATACCGAAACCAAGCATACCCAGCGAAAAATAGGACAACGCCAGCGCGGTAAGGTTCGCGGCGAACTCGTCATATTTGCCGACTTGAAAAATCAGCCGCGCAAGGGGTTTGCTTAAGATAAACAGCCCGACAGTCATTGGTATCAAAAAGAACAAAAGCCCGCGCAGCACCGCTCTAAGCGTTTCCCCAAAACCTTTTTCGTCGTCGCGGGCGTTTATTTTGGTTAATTCTGGGAAAACGTAGTTCGCGATAGACAACACGAAAACACCCGTAATCACGGAGTAAAGCATATTCGCCTTGACATACGCGACGGACGCGCTTTCGTTTATGTAGGTGGAAATTCGCACGTTGACCATATTGTTTATCGGTTGCGTCCAGGTGCTCGCCATAACGGGGAGCATCATCGCGGAAATTTCCCGAAGCCCGCCGTGGGAAAAGTCGAAAGAAAATCTGAACTTATAGTTGATTTTCTTGAGCGCGGGTATCTGAACGATAATCTGCGCAACCCAACCGAGCAGAAAAGCCGCCGCCGCCCCGCGTACACCGAAATAGGGCGTAAGAAACAGACAGTACAAAATGATTATGCCGTTTGAGATAATGCTCATCGCGGCGGGAATGTTGAACTCGCCTAGGGACTGCAAAACGCCGATAAGCGAAAACGCCGCGCCGCTTAGTATTATGAGGGGTAGCGTTATCTTAAAGAGTTCGCCCGAGAGGGTTTGCACTTTCGCGGGGTATCCAGGGCCCATAAGCACGGCTATCTGGCTTGAAAAAAACATAGCTGCAAAGGTTATGACGGTCGTGGAAACTATGATTATCGTTATGAAGGAGTTCGCCATACTGTACGCCTTCTCGCGTCCCTCTTTTTCGAGCGTCGAGTTGAAGACGGGGATAAAACAGCCCGAAATCGCGGAGGCGAAAGCTATATCAAGAAAGTCGCGGGGGAGGGTGGAGGCAAGGTTGAGAGCCGCTCCGTCTCCGACGCTCCCGAAAACCGCGCCGACTATGACCTCGCGAACAAGCCCCAGCAACTTGCCGACTAGGGTTATCGCCATTATCACGCTTATTATTTTTACGGAACTTTTCTTTTTGTTCTGCAACGAACCACGCCTTTTAGTACAAGATACTATACGACCCCTTAACGATGAACCACGCGTCGTCAATCGCCCTTACTCCGCGTCCGTCGCCGCGCGGGACTAGCAGAAGGTTGTTTTTGCCTACATAGTCGCCCGAAAAAAGTTCGGCGCCCGCCGTCGCGTTCACGATTCCGTCCGTGACGGCGGTGTAGGCAACGCCCGCGCCGCTCCGAAGTATTATCTCCGCGCCCTCTCCGCCGATAAGGGTTTGCCCGCTTAGAAGGGAGACTGGGGTGAACGCTGGGTCTTCCGCCGCCGTTCCTGTTGTGTTATTGTTGATAGTATTTTTTAATTCGTTAAGTTTTCCGTCAACGTAACTTTTTGATACGAGAGGGTCGGAGGAACTGCCCGCCTCCGCGCCGAAGAGAAGCCACGTCCCCCCGAGCAAAAACACCGCCGTAAGTATTGCTATCGCTGAACTTTTTATAAGAATTTTCCACATTATATTTCTCCGCCTATCTCTGTTTGTGCTTCTCGCTTTAGTTCTTCCAGATTATCGTTAAGTGCCGGCAAATCGCCAAGACAAGTCAAGCCGAAATGCTCAAGGAATTTATTTGTTGTGACAAAAAGTATCGGTCGCCCGGGGGTCGTGTCCCGCCCGCTTTCCGCCACCAGTTCGTACTCGACGAGTTTGTTCACGGCGTGCGACGCGTCCACCCCGCGTATTTTTTCTATATCCGACTTTGTGACGGGTTGTTTGTACGCCACGATTGCAAGGGTTTCAAGGGCGGATTGCGTGAGGGCGCGTCTTTGCGGGAGTTTCGCCATATTGTTTATATAAATAAAATACTCCGCGCTGGTGCATAGCTGATATGTGTCCGCCGCCTCGCGAATCCTTATCCCGCGGCTTTGCGCGGCGTACTCGTCATTCATAAACCGCAGGACGCGCCGCGTCGTTTCCGCGTCCGTCTCTACAGCGTCCGACAACTGTTTTATATGAAGGGGTTCCGCCATTGCGAACAGTATTGCCTCAAGCGCGCCGGCTATTTTTGACATTTCCATAATCACACAGCCTGTATAGATATTTCGCCGAAATTTATCTCCTGCGCGATGTCGATTTCGCGGAGTTTGGCGAGCTCGAGAACCGCGACAAAAGTAACCGCCGTCTCCTCGCGCCCCGCCGACTCGTGCAATGTCTCGGCAAATAAAAATTTTCGGAATTTTTGCAGGAAATTTTTGAGAAAATCGAGTTTTCCCTCGACGGTAAACACGTCAAGAATGACGCGCCGTTCAAGTATTTCCTGTACTTGCGCGGGTTTGCGCCGCATAACGTCGGAAAAGGCGAACGCCAGATTTTGCAGGCAAATCCCGTGCAGAACCTCGCCAAGCGCGGGTTTTACGACGACGGCGACTTTTTCGGGGACTTCTCTTGTCACCTGATATTTGTTGTTTTCGTATCCGTCGCGCAATTTGTCGGCGATTTCTTTGAACTGTTTGTACTGTACCAGCATTTCCACAAGAACCGCGCGGGGGTCTTCTTCTTTGCCGTCATTATTCGGCGCGGATTTCGGAAGCATAAGCGCGGATTTTATCTCAAGCAAGGTCGCCGCCATAAGTACGAATCGGCTCATATAGTCCATATCGGCGGTTTCGACGTCCATATCCTCAAGATACGACATATACTGTTCCGTGAGTTCGGATATGCGTATGTCGTATATATCCATTTCGTTCTTATTTATAAGGTAGAATAACAGTTCAAGAGGTCCCTCGAAATCCCCTGTTTTAAGTATCATATCGTCCATAAAACGCTCCTCAATTCTACAAATATAAAGTATATACCAAATTTATCAAATAATCAAGAAAAAAATTTATAAAAAACCTATTGCAATCCAAAAGAAGAAGAGTTATAATAAATTCGTTGCTACTGTGGCCCAGGGGTAGAGCAGCGCACTCGTAATGCGCAGGTCGTGAGTTCGAATCTCACCAGTAGCTTTTAATATTTTCAAAAAAGGAGTGTATTTGATGGGATATAAAGAAGTTTACGAGGAATGGCTTTCCGATTCATACTTTGACGACGCTACAAAAACGGAGCTCAAAGGCATCGCGGACAACGAGAAGGAAATTGAGGATAGATTCTACAAAGCTCTTGAATTCGGCACGGGCGGACTGCGCGGCGTTATCGGCGCGGGTACGAACAGAATGAACTTCTACACGGTGGGCAAAGCGACGCAAGGGCTTGCGAACTACATATCAAAACAGGCGGGAGCAAAGGAAAAGGGCGTTGCCATAGCCTACGATTCGCGCAATTTTTCGCCCGAGTTCGCCCTCCGCGCCGCGCTTGTGCTTGCGGGGAACGGGATTAAGGCGTATCTGTTCGAGAGTTTGCGTCCGACTCCCGAGTTGTCCTTTGCCGTGCGTCATTTCGGCGCGACGGCGGGCATTGTCGTTACGGCGAGCCATAACCCGCCTGAATACAACGGCTACAAGGTCTACTGGGACGACGGCGGGCAAGTTCCCTATCCGCGTGACGAGGCGATTATCGAGGAAGTGAACGCCGTCCTGATTTCGGACTGCAAAGCTTTGACCGAGACGGACGCTAAGGCGCGGGGCTTGCTCCAAATTGTGGGCAAAGAAGTTGACGACGAGTTTACAAAAAATGTAAAAGCCCAAATCGTGAACCCTAAGATTGTTGAAGAAATGAAAGATAAACTGACGATTGTGTATACCCCTATCCACGGCTCGGGGAATCTCCCCGTACGCCGCGTACTTGCGGAGGCGGGTTTCAAAAACGTCCATGTCGTTCCCGAACAGGAGCTGCCTGACGGCAACTTTACGACTGTCGGCTACCCAAACCCCGAGAACGCGAACGTTTTCGTACTCGCGCAAAAACTGGCGGCGGAAGTGGGTGCGGACGTTATCCTGGGGACTGACCCCGACTGCGACCGCGTGGGCGTTGTCGCTAAAAATTCGGCGGGCGAATACGTTATCCTGACGGGCAATATGACGGGGCTTCTTATCGCGGAATACATTCTGTCGCAGAAAAAGGCGGCGGGCACGTTGCCCGCAAACGGAGCGATTATCTCCACAATCGTATCGACGGGCATCACGAAGGAAATCGCCCAAAATTACGGCGTGGCGTATTTCGACGTTTTGACGGGATTCAAATATATCGGCGAAAAAATCAAAGAGTTCGAGCAAAACAACAGTCACACCTACCTTTTCGGGTTTGAGGAGAGTTACGGCTGCCTTGCGGGGACATACGCCCGCGACAAAGACGCTGTTGTCGCGTCGCTCCTCGTGTGCGAACTTGCGGCGTACTATAAGTCGCTCGGGAAATCCCTCTATGACGGGCTTATCGAAGTCTACGAGAAATACGGATACTATAAAGAAAGCATTGAATCCATTACGCTAAAAGGCATTGACGGTATCGCGCAAATCAAACAGATTATGGCGAATGTCCGCGAAAACCCGCCGAAAGAAGTCGGCGGAGTTAAAATCAAATTCTTCCGCGACTATAAAGAACGGGTAACAACAAACCTCGAAACAGGCGCAAAGGAGGACATTACGCTCCCCGTGTCCGACGTTCTCTACTTTGAGGGCGAGGGCGGCGCGTGGTTCTGTGTTCGTCCTTCCGGGACAGAGCCGAAAATCAAAATCTATTTCGGCGTAAAAGGAAACAACCTTGACGACGCGAACGCTAAACTTAAATCTTTCTCCGAGGCTGTTGTCGGACTTATAAAGTAGTATCAAGAGCTATCCTTGCGGGTAGCTCTTTTTTTTGCCACCACTTCCCTTTGCTTTTTTTCGGCTTGTTATTTATAATAATAATACACAGGGGGTGCGGGTATGAAGAACGCGAAAGAATGGGTAAAGGGTGCGGCGTTTGCCGCCGTCGTCATAGCGTTAGGTATTTTTGCGCATATTGATACCAGCAGTAAGGTTATAGATTCGGATTATTTGTCGTTTATGGGAAATGTTGATAGTGGGAATGTGTCCGCCGTGACACTTACGGACGGCGAAAAAATTATGTTTACGCTGCGGGACGACACGGCGGCATACCGCACGGATAACCCGCGAACCGAACATTTTAAGGAAACTTTGTTAAATCATAGTATTGCCGTGTCGGAGAGCAATAATGGGAATATCTTACAGTTGCTCGTGAGTATCGCGTTTTTTACGGTTGCGTTTTTGATAGCGCGTAAGGCGATTGGCAAGGGCGGCGGCGCGGCGATGGCGCTTAACCCGCAAAACCGGCAGGAGGCGGAAAATACCGATTTTTCGCGTGTCGCGGGCAACGAGGAAGTCAAAGACTCCGTGAAGGATATTGTCGGGTTCATCAAGAACCCCGAAAAATACTTGAAACTCGGGGCGCGTATGCCGCGTGGTATTATTTTTTACGGACCTCCAGGAACGGGAAAAACCCTTATGGCGCGGGCAATCGCGGGCGAGGCGGGCGTTCCTTTTTACGCGCTTAGCGGCTCGGATTTTGTGCAAATGTATGTAGGGGTTGGGGCGGCGCGTATCCGTGAATTGTTCAAAAAGGCGCGGGAGAGCAAGAAGGCGGTGATTTTTATTGACGAGATAGACGCGCTTGGGAAAAAACGAGGAAACGCGGCTGTCGGCGGGAATGACGAGAGGGAGCAGACGCTGAACGCGCTCTTGACGGAAATGTCGGGGTTTGCGGGGACGGACGGGGTTGTGGTCGTCGCCGCGACTAATCGTCTGGACACCTTAGACGACGCGTTGCTGCGTCCGGGGCGTTTTGACAGACAAATTGAAATCTCTTTGCCCGACTTAAAATCACGTGAAAATATACTCGAAGTACATTCTAAAAATAAACCGCTAGACGATATCGATTTACACAAACTGGCAAAAAGTACGGTGTATTTCAGCGGAGCGATGCTCGAGAACTTGCTGAACGAAGCCGCGATTATGGCGGCGAACCGCGAAAGCGCAACAATCACCGACTCGGACATTGACCACGCGTTCTATACCGTGATTGCGGGGAGCGAAAAAAAGGACAGGAGCAGTCTGCGCGAAAAAGACCGCCGCATTACGGCGTTTCACGAGGCGGGACACGCGCTTTTGGCGAAAACTTTGTCGCCAGAGAATACCGTTTCGAAAATTACGATAATCCCGAGTACAAAGGGGGCGGGCGGGTTTTGCGTGAACATTCCGCCCGACAAAATGTATATGACTAAACAGGAGCTGAAAGTCAGCGTTATGATTAATTACGCGGGACGCGCCGCCGAGGAGCTCATTTTCGGAGAGGACGACATAACCACGGGTGCGTCCTCCGACATTGAGAGCGCGACAAAAACCGTCCGCGATTTTGTAACCCGATATGGTATGGGGCGTTTCGGGCTTCTGAATATGGAGTTAATCAAAGACGACAAAGCTATCGCGACTGAAAGTATAGAAATAGCACAGACTTTGTATGACAAAACAAAGGACATTATACGACAAAATCTGGACAAATTGAACAGCATCGCGAACGCGCTGTTAGAACGCGAAACGCTGAACGAGGACGAACTTGACGAGGTTATTTTTCAAAAAAACGCTTGTGCATAATGGAGATTTATAGTATAATACTATAAAATATGTCTTATTTTGGAGTGTCGCGTTTGAACGGAATAACACTTGAAGGCGAAAAAGTACAGGTTATAAAACCTAATCCTACTCCTGAAGCGGAAAAATTTATACGCGAAAAATTACAAGAGAGTGAAATGGTAGAAAATTCCCGTTTTCACGAAAACATATGGCGAAAGCCGCCGACTCCGCTTACGATAAGCCTAGCTTTAGTCGTCGCCGCTGTGTTGGCTGTCGGGTATGTCTTCTATAACGAAGGGTTTCGCCCGCCAACGCCGATGGACGACTATGTAATCGTTCCCGCGGAGCCCGCGAAAATTATGGTCTATGTCGTGGGAGAAGTCGTGAATCCCGACGTATATGAAGTCGGCGAAGACACCAGAATCTGTGACGCGATAACCCTTGCGGGCGGCGCGACTGAAGACGCCGACCTTTTTACGACGCTGAATTTGGCGGAGATTGTATACGATACGCAAAAGATTGTCGTACCGAAAAAAATTGCTGAGGGCGACCCGCCGCTCACAGAATCTTCTAGCACTCTTGTGAACATTAACACCGCCGATGTTTCCCAGTTAAAGACGCTGACGGATATAGGCGAGGTTACGGCGCGGGCAATCGTCGACTACCGCACGCAAAACGGGCGTTTCAAGTCTATTGACGAAATCAGGAACGTGTCGGGAATCGGAGCGAAAACTTTTGAGAAATTAAAAAATTTTATTACCACTTGACAAAATTGCCCTCATATGATAGTATGTAGTAACGTATCGGATTAACCGCTCTTAACAAGGTCAAGCGGCTTTTGCCCACCTGTGAAGGCGAGTTCTTCCTTATGTCATTATGAGGAGGTGTACTATGTACGCAATTATAGAAACAGGCGGCAAGCAGTTCAAAGTCTCTGTCGGGGACGTTATTCACGTGGAAAAATTGGGCGTTCCGACCGGAGCTTACACTTTGGACAAAGTTCTGGCGGTTGTGGACGGCGGCAAGACGAATTTCGGCGCGCCGTATCTTAAAGCTACCGTATCCGCTGAAGTCTTGGGCGACGGCAAAGAGAAAAAGGTCATCGTCTACAAATACAAGTCAAAAAAGACTTTCCACAAGAAAAAAGGACACAGACAACCCTACACGGAACTTAAAATAACCGCAATCAACGCGTGATGATAGAAGTCCGTTTTCTTTACAATAATAACAAGGAAATCTACGGCTTTTCGGTGTCTAATCATGGTGCGAGCATAGTTTGCGCCGCCGTAAGCGCACTTACGTTTAACACGGTGAACGCGGTTGATGCTTTTACTGATGTTGACTTTTGCTGTGAAACGGACGAAAAAGGTTATATTTTTTTTGAGTGCGGAGCTCTCAAAAACGGGGAATCTTGCCCTGACGCGGCGTTACTGCTTAACGCGCTGAAACTTGGAATTGATAATATTTCTAACGAATATAGAAAATCTATAAGAATAAAGGAGGTGCGGCTATGCTTAGAATGAATTTACAATTTTTCGCACATAAAAAGGGCGTAGGTTCCACAAAAAACGGACGCGACTCAAACGCGAAGCGTCTCGGCGTGAAACGTACTGACGGACAAGTTGTTAAGGCGGGCAACGTGCTTTACACTCAAAAAGGCACGAAAATTCACCCGGGTATAAATGTGGGGCGCGGCTCGAACGATACCTTGTTCGCTCTTGCCGAAGGACGCGTAAAATACGAACGCAAGGGCAGAGATAAAAAGCAGGTTTCCGTATATCCTATTTTATAAATATAAGGGGGTTGGGCATTTGTCCGACTCCTCTTTTTTTGAGGAGATTAGTATGTTTATAGACCGAGTGAAAATCCATATCAAAGGCGGCGACGGCGGCAACGGCAGCGTATCGTTTTACCGCGCGAAATATATCACGCACGGCGGGCCGGACGGCGGCGACGGCGGCAACGGCGGGAGCGTGATTTTCGCCGCCGACAGGAATATGACGACTTTAATGGATTTCAGGTACAAAAAAAAGTTCAGGGCGGAGAACGGCGAGGACGGCGGCAAGAAAAACTGTTCGGGCAAAAACGGCGAGGACACGATAATAAAAGTACCGACAGGCACGGTTATTCTCGAGGAACGAAGCGGCAAGATTATGGCGGATTTGACGCGTGACGGCGAAACACGCACAATCATCAAAGGCGGG
This sequence comes from Clostridia bacterium, assembly GCA_025997155.1. Classification (GTDB taxonomy): domain Bacteria; phylum Bacillota; class Clostridia; order Lachnospirales; family WQUN01; genus BNUF01. Next base: position 41,591 of record BNUF01000004.1, on the reverse strand, counting down.
CGGGGCGGCGCGGGCAACGCGAGATTCGCGACTTCTGTGCGGCAAGCTCCGAGATACGCCCAGCAAGGCAAAAAGGCGAAGGATTATGAAATCGTGCTTGAACTCAAGCTGATTGCCGACGTGGGGATTATCGGATTTCCAAATGTTGGAAAATCGACTCTGCTGTCGATGGTGACGAACGCCACCCCGAAAATCGCCGACTACCATTTCACCACTCTTTCGCCGAATCTGGGCGTCGTCCGCCGTTTCGGCAAAGATTTCGTACTCGCCGATATTCCCGGGCTTATTGAGGGCGCGTCCGAGGGCGCGGGGCTTGGGTATGAATTTTTGCGCCATATCGAACGCACGAAAATTTTTATACACGTCGCGGACGTTTCGGAAACATCTGGGCTTAATTGCTCCGTGCTTGAGAGTATCGAAAAAATCAATGACGAATTGGCGCGGTACAACCCCGAGTTGTTGACGCGCAAACAGATAATCGCCGCGAACAAGACGGATTTGCTTGAAGATTCTTCCATAATAGATAAAATCAAGGAAATATATGAACCGAAAGGGTTTAGGGTTTTGCCGATATCCGCCGCGAGCAATGAGGGGCTGGAGGAACTTATCGCCGCCGCCGCGACAGAACTTGAAAACTGCGCGGACATAGTTTTTGCCGAAAATTATGACGACTTCATCGAGCCTGTGATTGAGGAGGCAAAGACTTTTACCGTCAAGAAAACGGACGAGGGCGAGTATGACGTTTCGGGTATCAGCATTGAAAAGCTGCTTGCCGCGACGAGTATCGACACGGAGAAAGGTTTCGCGTTTTTCCAAAAATTTCTAAAGGAAAACGGGGTAATCGCCGAATTGGAAAATTTAGGGATTGCGGATGGGGATACCGTCAAATTGTACAATGTGGAGTTTGACTACTGGAAGTGAGGAGCATGAACAACGCCAAATCCTGCGGGGTGGTAATCTTGAAATTGAGTGTGTCGCCCTGAACGATATGTATGCCTTTTTCGAGGAGCAGGGAGCAGTCGTCGGTCACCTCTATGCCGTTTTGCGACGCTTTTTTGTGTGCCTCAAGCAGTTCGCCGTAGGGGAAACATTGGGGAGTTTGCGCCAAAAAACAGCGGGTTCTGTCGAATTTTCCCGTAATCATAGCTCCGTCACCCTCAAGAACCGTATCGCACGACAAAGACGCGGCGCAAGAGGGGCAAAGGCGTATGCACTCGTGTATTATTTTGTCGGTGACAAGCGGACGCGCCGCGTCGTGAACCAGCGCAATGTCGCCCTGTGACGCGAGCAAGCATTTGTACACCGTCTCTTGCCGTGTCGCGCCGCCCTCTATGACTGTATCCGCTTTTGAAATATTATATTCGCGGATTATTTTTTGCGTTTCTTCTATATAATGGGGGTGCGTACCGACGACGATTTTGTCTATGCTTTTGTGGTTGTTAAATTTTTCCAGAGTGTAAGCTATAATCGGTTTGTCGTGGACAAGTACAAACTGTTTCGGCAATCCCGCCCCGATTCGACTTCCGCTCCCCCCGGCGGGGATTATCGCTACATTCATTCTTTGTCGCCCCCGAAAGTTTTGCTGAATCGTTGGTAAACATAGGAAATCGCTATAAGCGCCGCGCCAAAGGAAAAATATGCCGCGACTTTTAGATTTGGCGAAAGCCACATTAAATCGATAAAGCAGAGTTTGGCAAGGGATACCAAGGATAGCCCAAGCCCGAACCGCCGCGAGAACCGCTGACTTTTCGTGAATCCGAAAATTATCAGAAGGAACGCCGCGATTATATAGATAATGCTGATTGTTGCGTCCACAAAGGAGACGTCGTATTGGGAAATAAACACCTGAGTGATTGCGAGAAGCAGATATACGGTAAGCACGACAGGCGTGTAACCCGCCGTTTTTTCGGGGTCGTCCGAGTTTTTCGATATAAGTTTCATCAGATTCCTAAGCGCTGTAATCGTTGCGGCGGATATGACAATCAGTATAAAAACAACAAGCGCGCTCGCGTTTTTATCGGCGGTGATGGATTGTCCGTTTATGGCTAAGGTGTAGAGAATGGCGTATATATTCATAGAAACGGACAAAACGGTTATTGACGCCCCCCCTAGACGATTCATAGACAAATAGACTTGCGCCAAGGCGACGGTTACGGCAATAAAAATAGCGGCATACAATTCGCGCGGTATATCCGAATGGTTTCCTATGACGTGAGCAAGGCTCCCCGCGTACACCCAAAGGTTGAGAAGTACCGTGAAACGCAGGAAACTAAAGAACTTCCCTTCGATATTTTTGTAGGAGTAGGCGGCGAAAACGCAAAGCAAGCTCAGTGTGATAAACGAGTAACGCCCGACAATATAAATGTCGGAATAAATCAAGTCATTCGCCAGAAACGAGAGAACGCACATTATGAAAACGCCGAAGCCGAAATAGCGGAAAAGTTTTTTGCCGGCGATAGCTCCGTATACTACGAGTATGGTCGCTTCCAAAACCCACCCGACAGACAGGTAGCTTGAATCTAGCTGAAGAGGGATTGCCAAAACCGCGAACGCTATCGCCGTGATACGAAAAAGCGCTAAAACGCCATCGTTTTGACCGCCGAATCTTTCAGTCATAAAAAACGTACTGACGATAAATCCGAGGATAATGTATATAATTGCGAGCGCGATAGTCAAAACGCCGCTGAAACCCCAAAGTCCCGAAATTGTCAAAATCAGGTACATATTAATCGAAGAGTAAACGGTATTGAACGACAAAAGCACCACGTCGCGTGAGAGAAAGGGCAGATTTTCCCGATAGTTCGACAAAAACGGTATCGCCACATACGCGCCGAAACTTATCAACTCAAACAGAAAGGCGAGGGCGACTAGACCCTGATTCGCCAACGCTATGACGATTACGGTCGAGGCGATTAGATTCAGAAAAAACCCGACAAACACGGGAACATGCCATTTTCGGCGCGACATCATTATGAACGCGAACAAATTGAACGCTATTATGTAGATACTAAGAGGTATAACCGAGAGTGCGTCCCAGCCGTTCGCGGAAATTACAGGCAAATACCCTCCGATTACGGCGAAAGCCGCGACGACTTTGCTGTCGTACCGTACCGAAAGTACAAACGAGAGCGCCGCCGCGAGAAGGCAAATTAGGCACATTAGAATCGGGTTTATTATGTGGAATGCGAAATAGCAGCTTAGGGTCGATATAAAAATCCCCGCGATGCCGCCGCCCGTAAGCCCCCACGAGAAAATCGAAGGAGCTTTGCGGTTTTGCCTGTCGCCCGCGAACAAAAGCACGCCGCTTAATACGAACATTAGGATACCTTTTGAGGCGTCCGAAAAGTTCAGCGCGTCGTTTCGGGCGAACGCGATAAGCCCGAATAAAAGAAACAGCACGCCGACTTTGTTTATAAGGTTGTTGCCGATAAACGCCTCCATATTGCCGCGTTTTTTCGCGGGTTTAAAGGCTAGGAGTTCGTCAAGAGTTTCCTTCTCGACGGGTTTTTGCAGCAACGCGCCGATTTCCTCACGCGACTGTTGCGCCGTTTGCGTAATCTCGGTTTTTATCTGTTCTTTTTCGGCTATTTCAAAACGTTTTATTTCTTCCAGAAGTTCGCGTTCTTTTTGTTTCAAAACGCCGTAAGAGTCCGACTGGTAGACTGAAACAGCGTCCATTCGCTCTTTGAGCGTGGTTTTCATTCGGTCGCTTATAATTTGTATCTCGTTTTGGTTAGTCTCGAGTTGAGATTTGAAGTAAAAATTACTCTTCGTCTTGTAGTATTCGGCGGTGTCCGTTCGTTCCTGTTCCGCGAAAACCGCCAGTCTTTCCCGTAATTTTTCGTTTTCCGTTTTAAGCGCAAGACGCTCCGCGCCGGCACCCTCAAGTTTTTCCCTAAGTTCAGCGTTTTCCGCCGCGAAGTCTTGTTTGCTGATTTCGTCTATAATATCCCCTAGTTCTGAAAGTTCCGCTTTTTGCTTGCGAATTTTTTCGAGAGTATCCTCTAATCGTGGGTCTTTGGGCATTTATCGCAACCTCCGCCGCAACAATTTTTCTTATTGCGTCTATTATACACGACAAACCCCAAGTATGCAACAAGAATCGCCGAAATTATGACTGTCGCCATTTCTTTTCCCCCTTTCTGAAAAGCATCATAAGCATCGCCCAGACTAGGACAAGAGCTGCGACTGTGCCGACTCCGAAACCCGTCCCCGAAAAGAACCTACCTAATTGATACGCTATAAACGCCACAATATACGCGAATCCGCACTGATACCCGAGTGCGAACGCCGTCCATTTCCGCGACTTCATTTCCTGCGCGACTGTGCCGCAAGCCGCCAGACACGGGGCGCAAAGGAGGTTGAAAAGCAAGAAACTGTACGCGGCGAGAGGTGTGAACGCCGTCTCTATTCCCGTCTTGTTGTAGAGTACGCCCATTGTGCCTACAATGTTTTCTTTTGCGATAATCCCTGTGAGCGCGGCGACGACCGCCTCCCACTTGCCCCAGCCGACGGGTGCGAAAAGCGGAGCTAAACCCCCGCCGATTACCGCGAGCATTGAATCCGCGACATCCGACACGCGGAAACTGAAGCTATGGTTGCTAAGAAACCATATAATCACGCTTGCAAGAAGGATAATCGTACCCGCCCGCTGTACGAACTCCGCGCCGCGGTTGAGGGTCGTTCGCAAAACCGCCGACGGTTTTGGCGGGTGATAGGCGGGAAGTTCCATAACGAAAGGCGCGGACGCTCCCTTGAACGGCTTTGTTTTCTTCAGCATAACGCCCGAAACTATGATTGCCGCCATTCCGATAAAATACGCGGAGGGGGCGACAAAGGCGGAGCGGGGGAAGAACGTCCCCGCAATCAGGGCGATTATCGGGAGTTTCGCGCTGCACGGGATAAAGGTCGTGGTAATTATTGTCATTCGCCTGTCGCTTTCGCTCTCGATAGTCCTTGACGCGAGTATACCGGGAACGCCGCATCCCGTGCCGATAAGAATCGGGATAAAAGACTTGCCCGACAACCCGAATTTCTTAAAAATCCTGTCCAAAATGAAGGCGATGCGGGACATATACCCGCAATCCTCCAGCAACGTAAGAAACAAAAACAGCATCAGCATTTGCGGGATAAACCCAAGCACCGCGCCGACCCCCGCGACAATCCCGTCAAGGATAAGCGCGTTCAGCCACTCCGCCGTGCCGATTCGCTCAAGGAACGCGCCGATACCGTTCGGCACGATTTCGCCGAATAGCGTTTCGTTCACCCAATCCGTCATAAGCCCGCCGATTGTTGAAATCGACAGATAGTACACCAAAAACATTACGGCGGCGAATATCGGCAGGGCGAGTACGCGGCTTGTGACTATCTTGTCGATTTTGTCCGATACGGTAAGTTCGCCCTTGTGCGGCAGGATAACACATTCTTCCGTGATACGGGATATGTAGTTGTAGCGTTCGTTTATGATTACGCTGTCGCTGTCGTCGCCCGCCTTGTCCTCAAATTTATAAACTAGGTCTTCTATCTGGAGTTTTACGGCGTCGGGGAGCTCGAGTCTGGTCTTGCCGTCGTGTTCAAATAGTTTTATGGAGCAGAAACGCAAGGTTTGCGGGGATACGTAGTCTTTGATAAGCTCCGAGATTTCGCGGAGAACGTTTTCCGTTTCGGGCGAAAAGGTGATAGGCGTCGGGCATTTCCCAGATTTTGCCGCAAGGAGGGCGGCGCGGACAACCTCCGTTTCGCCGACGACTTTAAGCGCGGACATTTCCAGCACAGGCACGCCGAGCTTTTCCGACATTTTTTCTATGTCTATTATGTCGCCTTTTTTTTGTACAATGTCAATCATATTAAGCGCAATCACAACGGGTATCCCGACTTCCAGAATCTGGGTCGTGAGGTACAGGTTGCGTTCGATGTTTGACGCGTCCACGATATTTATTATCGCGTCGGGGCGGTCGGAGATAAGGTACTTTCTTGTAATGATTTCCTCAAGGGTGTAGGGCGAGAGGGAATAAATCCCTGGCAAGTCCTGTATAATCACGGTCTCCCCCATATTTCGGCGGAGAGTGCCGTCCTTTTTTTCAACCGTCACGCCCGGCCAGTTCCCGACGTGCTGGTTGCTCCCCGTGAGGGTATTGAACAACGTCGTCTTCCCGCTGTTCGGGTTACCCGCAAGAGCTATTTTCATACGGCACTCTCCACTTCTATAATGTTCGCGTCCTCTTTTCGTATCGTGAGTTCATACCCGCGCACGTTTATTTCAATCGGGTCGCCCAAGGGGGCGATTTTGCGAACGAACAAATCCGTACCTTTTGTAATACCCATATCCATTATACGGCGTTTTAACGCCTTTTCGCCGCTAAGGTTCTTAACTTTCACAATTTGTCCGCAAGGAATATCTTTTAACGTTTTCATACACAATCCCCCAATAGTTAGTTTAGACTAATTAGTCTTGACTAACTATATCATACCAAAATACCCTTGTCAACAATAATTTTCAAAAAATTTTTGTTGACAAGGCTGACAAAGAGGATTATAATATGGTAGAAATACGGGGGTTAATTACGCTCAAGTGGCGGAATAGGTAGACGCAAAGGACTTAAAATCCTTCGCAGGCGACTGCGTACCGGTTCGAGTCCGGTCTTGAGCATACTATATGTGTAATTTCGGAGTGCCAGAATGAATGATAAGCTAGGGACAATGATTAAAGGTAATTACCACCAAGTATTGTTCATATTTGCGGCGTTTCTTGTTATGGTTTTGGTTAGCTACTTTTACGTTAATAATATAGTGCATAACGATATGTCGAGCCTTGCCAAGGCGTCCGCCGAGAGGGCGGAAACGGCGGTCGAGGCGGCGTTCTCCCAGATGGACACCTCCTTCGCCGTCGTCTGTCAAAGCACACAGGAACTGCTTGACCTCGGGGCGGACAACGCGGAGATTCTTAAACATCTTCGGGTATACAGCGAAATATACAACAGCGATATGCCGGATTTTTTGCGGCTCTCCGGGTGCGTGGACGGCGTTTTTATAGACGCGTCGGGGTGGATTCCGCCGGAAGATTTTGATATGTATTCGCGTCCGTGGTACATCGGAGCTATGGCGGAACCGGGCGAACACTACATATCGAACCCCTACGCGAGCGCTAGGGGCAACGGCAAATCGATTTCGATTTCGCGGACTTTGCGCCGAAACGGCGAAATTTGCGGCGTTCTTTTGATGGAGCTCTCCTTCAACCAGCTTTCAAAGACGATTGTCGAGCAAAGGATTTCGGGCGAAGGGTACGGGGTTTTGCTTAATGAAGACTTTGAGTTTGTGGTGTATCCCGACGAGCGTATGATTGGGCGGAATATGAGTGAAGCTGTCGGATTCGAGCAAATATACGCGAATCTGCGGATGCAGAAACCTGTTTATAACCAAAATTTTTACGACACCGAGAACACAAGCAATATCGCCTTTTTTCAGCAGGCGCAAAACGGTTGGTACATTGGGATTATCACCCCCACCGTGAGTTACTATGAGAGCATATACAGTTTTATGATGACTATTTGTGTGCTTGGGCTTGTGCTTATGTGTACCTCCGTGTATATCCTGATAAGTTCGTATCTTGAGAAACTTCACTCCGAGGAGGAAAACGCGAGCAAGTCCTCTTTTCTTGCGCGTATGAGCCACGAGATACGAACCCCCATGAACGCCATAATCGGTATGACGGGGATTGCGCAAAAAACGCGGGACATAAACAAAATTCAGGAATGTCTGACGAAGGTAAGCGACGCGGCGGACCATTTGCTGGGCGTTATCAACGACATTCTTGATATATCCAAAATCGAGTCGGGAAAACTCGAGCTTTCGAGTACCGATTTTTTGGTGTCGCATATGATAGACCGCGTTACCAACGTCACCCTTTTCAAGGTGCAGAAAAATCAGCAGAAATTTGTCGTCAAAGTCGAAGACGACGTGCCGAAGGCGATTGTCGCCGATATGCAGCGTTTGTCACAGGTTATAACCAACCTCCTCTCAAACTCGAACAAATTCACGCCCGAGGGCGGCACAATCAGCCTTTTTATAAAATGCTCCAGTAAATCCGCGTCCTCCTGCACTCTTCGTATCGAAGTCAAGGACACGGGCATAGGTATTTCCGACGAGCAGAAAAAACGCCTGTTCCGCTCCTTTGAGCAAGCCGACAACAGCACGTCGCGCAAATTCGGCGGCACGGGGCTTGGGCTTGCTATCTCAAAAAATATAGTCGAGATGATGGGCGGCGAAATCTGGATTGAATCCGAGCTCGGCAAAGGCACGTCCTTTATCTTCACAATCAAGGCGGGAATCGGCATATCCGACTACATAAACTCCTTTGGCAACCTTGACTGGGCAAAACTCAAAATCGCCGTCGTCGACCCCAGAGAGGACGTTATGCGCTATTTTACGGGAATCGCGGCGACTCTCGACTGCAAATTTCAATATATTCTCGACGGTTTTGACGCACTCAAGAAAATCAGCGAGAGAAACCGCCCCGACCTTCTTTTTGTCGACTACAATATGCGCGGGCTTGACGGAATCCAAGTCGCGCGGGAAATCAGGGAGAAAGACCTTGCCGACTCGATTGTGCTTATGTCGATTCCGCCCGATATCGTCAAAGCGCGGGAGACGGACGACAAATATTTTGACGACTACCTGAAAAAGCCGCTTATCCCGACAGAGATAATCGACTGTATTTACAGGTATATGCAAAAAAACACTCAAACGGCGGGCGAGGATGCCGCCGATATTCAGGACGAAGAGGAAGATATTACCTTTGTCGGAAAACATATACTAATCGTCGAGGACGTGGACATTAACCGCGAAATCATCACCGCCCTCCTTGAGCCGACGGAAATCGAGATTGACCTTGCCGAAAACGGGCAGGAAGCTCTTGATATGTTCATTGCGGGACACGAAAAATACGATATGATTTTTATGGACTTGCAGATGCCCGTTATGGACGGCTTGACGGCGACCCAGCGCATACGCCTTCTGCCGATTTCCCGCGCCGAAACGATTCCGATTGTCGCTATGACGGCGAACGTGTTCAGCGAGGATATCGAAAAATGTATTCAGGCGGGAATGAACGACCACGTGGGAAAACCCGTCGATATAGGCGAAGTTCTGGATAAGATGAAGAGATACCTATACGCGTAGAGCTTCCAGCTTTTCGCCGTTCATAAGTTTGTAGAATATCTTGAAGTTGTTTTCTTTCATACCGAGTTTTTTCGCGTTCTCAAAGTAGGTTTTAGCCGAATCGAAGTCCCCCGTCAAAAACGAGCATACGCCGATTTTGTCGTTGCAGGACGCGAGTTTTGACGCGTTCGTACCAGGGAATTCCGTCGATTTTATAAGAACGTCGCGCGCCTCGGCAAAAAAACACATATCGTAGAGGGTGTTCCCCGCGCTGAACACCGCCCCCGCGTCGGGCATTTTGTACACAGCGTCAAGCACGTTTTTGTTGTTGCCATAGGTTGTGAGCGCTTGTATAACTATTTTTGAGTAGTCGGCGTTTTCGGGTTTCGCTATAAAATCAGAGTGGGCTAACTTGTCCCCCGCCGCGAGACAAAGCGACGAAATCATTATCTTGTAGATGTCGTTAGGGTTTTGGTTGTACCGCGAAAGATACCCCTCATACGCCTTTTCCCATTCCCCGAGAAGCGCAAGAGCTACGAGCAGGTTTATGTCGTTTTCCTTTGTCAGGGCGTACCATTTTTCCCAAAAATACAAAAACCCTTGCCCGGGGGCGTTTCTGCGCATAATCGGCAAAATACGCTCAAGAGTCTTTTTATCCATTTGCGGGAAACAATCGTTAAGGCGCGTTATAAGTTCTTTCGGGTCGCGGCGCGAAATTATGCGGATAAGGTGTTCGGTATTCCTTGCCTGATAGTTCGTCTTCTCGGATTCCTCGCCAATCCCGATACCTTTTTCAAAATACTCGACCGCCTTATCAAGATACCCGACCGTCTGGTAAATCCGCCCAATCCAAAGGCACGAGCCTTTTTTGTCGTTTTCTTCGTTTCGCAGCTGAATCCCCTGATTATCCTCTCCCAGCAAACTTTGAAGTTCAAACATATGCTCAAAATGATACAACGCCCGCTCGTATTCGCATCTGTCGTGATACACAAGCCCGCACATAAAGTGTATATTCGGGGCGTCCGCGTAGAGTTCAAGCCCCCGCTCCATTATAAAATCTATCTCGGCGTCGGGTTTGCGAAGACCCGACGCCAGTTCGCAGGCAATGGCGAACCCAGGAATCTCCAGCATCTTCTTCGTGCCGTCCGCGTTTTTCACGAGCGTCATAAACGAGTCATACGCCTTTTCGGGTTGTTTCATCTGCTTGTACGACATTCCGATTTGATAGTGTATCGTGTGGTCATATGTGCCTTCCTCAAGTTGTCCAAGGAGCAGTTCGAGATTTCGTTTTCCTTTTTCAAAGTTTTTTTCTTCCGAATACCCGTCGTGCATCAGAGTCACAAAGTCGCCTTCATTGTAGGCGTGGTTTCGGTGGGGTAGGTTGATAAGTTCGTGGATTGCGCGTTCGTACTTAATCCCCCTGTGGTTCTTGTAGGCGCGCATAACCGTCGCGTAGGTCACGACGCTGGGGTTTTTTTGGTCGATACTTTTTATTCGGACGCAAATGGCGTGGAACTGCTTGTTATCGTTAAAAATATGAATGTACTTAAGCAGTTTTTTCGCCTGTTCCAAGTCCTCGAACCACTCGTCCGCGTCAAGGGGTATAATCCAGTCGCCTTTAGCCTTTTTCATGGCGTAGTTCCTTGCGTTCGCAAAATTTTTGTCCCATTCGTAATAGTACACTTTCGCCCCAAGACTTTCGGCGATTTCGACGGTTCTGTCGGTCGACCCCGTGTCCACAACTATAATTTCGTTCACTATGGGCTTGACGCTCGATATACATCTTTCTATGCATCTTTCTTCATTCTTCACTATCATACAGAGAGATACGCGTATTCTTTTCATAATTCCTCCGTCGTCAAAACTTTTTTAATAATTATACTACACTTTTCGGGCAACGTAAATAAATTTGAAATTTCCTGAAAAATATGATAAAATGAAACTGGGTTTCTTTTGATAAACAGAGGTGGTATTTTTTGTCCGTTCGGTTCAAGGTAATTTTGATAATGTTAATTTCCGTGGTTTTTATAGTGTCCATAGGCACGGGCGTTACTTTCTTTTTTATGCAGAAAAAACTTTACGGCAGTATCCGCGCGGACTTGAAATTTTTGGCGGGAGCGTGTGAGACGCTTGTATCAAAAGAAATAAACAGTCTGCGTAAAAACGCGGATTTGATAAGCGCGTCCATAATTCGGGACAACATTTTAGACAGAGAACAAGAAGACATCGCCTCTTACCTGAGCCACGCCTCCGACAGTTCCGATTTTACCGCGCTTTCGCTTCTTTCCAAGACAAAACTTATCGCGGACAGCGGCAACAACGCGAAAAAAGGCACGCCCGCGGGAATCGAGTGCCTTAACACCCCCTACGCGAACGCCGCCTTTATGGGAAACACAGTGCTTTCTACTCTGACAAAGGACAAAAACGGGAATCTCGTTTTTTATGTTTTTTCGCCCGTGGGCAACGACCGCATAATCGCGGGGACTATTCCCGCGTCCTACCTTAACAGCCTTATTGAAAGTTTCCGATTTATAAGCAACGGGGAAATATATGTACTCGACGAAACGGGCAGAATCGTGGCAAGCCGCGACAGGGGGCTTGTGGGCGTGAACTATGTTTCGTCTATGGGCTACGAGACCGACCCGCGCAAATTAGCGCTCGGGGGCATTTTTAAGCAGATGATTGGCGACCGCACGGGGAACTACGAACTGTCAAACTCCTCCGACCGCGTTTTCTTTTCGAGTGTGCGAATGAGTAACGGCGTTCGTTTTTCGTGGCCCGTATGCGTCTCCCGCGACGTGACTCGTGATTTGGCGTACCCTATAACGGAAGGGGCAATCGCGACGCTTGCGGCTTGTGCCGCCATAGGCGTGTTTACGGCGTTTTTAGCCTCAAGCATAATAACGCGGCAGATTGAGCGTTCGCGGAAAATCGACCTGCAAAAAAGCGAAACGCATCAGCTCTCGGACGCGAAGACTCGGTTTTTCGCGAACATAAGCCACGAAATACGCACGCCCCTTAACGTGATTATGGGTTTTCTGGAAATACTTATCGGGGCGGGCGACAAGACGGCGGACCCGCGTCCTATGTACGACAAAATGTACAACGCGTCCACCGTACTTCTTGACCTTGTAAACGACATTCTTGACATATCGAAAATCGAGGCGGGCAAATTTGAACTCCACGAGGAGGAGTACAACACCGTTTCGCTTGTGAACGACGTTTTAACGCTCAATATCTTCCGCGCCGGAGACCGTCCGATTACCTTCAGGTTCGTTATCGACGAGATTATGCCCGAAAGTCTTGTCGGCGACGAACTCCGCGTCAAGCAGGTGTTCGACAACCTCTTAAGCAACGCGTTCAAGTACACCCGCGAGGGGAGTATCACGTGGGAAGTTTCCTGTATCTGGAAGGACGAAAAGGCGTATATAAAAAGCACCGTGCGGGACACGGGAATCGGAATCAAGACGGAGGATTTGGCGAAACTCTTCGTCACCTCCGAAAACTCGGGCAAGCATACGGCGACGGGAACGGCGTTTCAGGGGTCGGGTATGGGGCTTTCAATCGTGAGCGAACTCGTCAAGATGATGGGCGGGACTTTGTATGTCGAAAGCCGCGAGGGCTACGGCTCGACTTTTTCCGTCGAAATACCGCAAGCTACCATCGGGTTTAAGGTAATCGGGAAAGAGACCGCCGACAGTCTTATGAAATTCGTACTCGGGTACAAGCTAATGGGGCAGGAGCTCGCCGACGATATGATGGACTATTCCTATGTCCCGATGGACAGGGGACGTTTCGATATGGTCCAGGTGTACCGCCCGAATTCGCGTATCCTTATCGTCGACGACGTTGAGTCGAACCTCGAGGTGGCGCAAGCTCTTCTGCGTCCCTACGGAATCAAGACGGATACCGTGATGAGCGGGGACGAAGCTATCGACTATCTTAAATCGGGAAACCGCCCCGACCTTATCTTCCTTGACTATATAATGCCCGACGCGGACGGAATCACGACGCTTAAGCGAATACGGAATCTCGGGAACGAGTACGTCAAAAACGTGCCTATTGTCGCGCTCACGGCGGAGGCGTTAATCGGAAGCCGCGAAATATTTATCGACGAGGGTTTTTCGGATTATATCTCAAAACCCATAAACGTAATCGAACTGAACGACATAATCGACAGCTTCCTTCCCTCTCCCGAAAAAGAAACGGAAGAGGAAGAGGAAATTCCCGAAATCAAAGAACCCGTTAAGATCAAAACCAAAAAACCGCCTAAAAAAGACATCGGGAACGCGAAGCGAATAGACGTGCCTTGTCTGGACTTTGACAGAGGGCTTACGCTTTTGGGCGGGAATTACAACGCGTATATGAACGTACTCCATGTATACGTGAAAAGCACGTATGAACTTCTTGACAAGATACGGCTCATACAGTCGGAGGATTACGCCGACATTGAAACCTACCGCATAACTATCCACGGAATCAAGGGCGTGAGCTACAACATAGGCTCTAAGCCCATCGGGGATTTGGCGTTCGTGCTTGAGAACGCGGCGAAAAAAGGCGACCTCGACTTTGTGCGGGAACACACGAACAATTTTATTATACAGACGACGCTGTTTCTTGAGAGTTTGGCGAAAGAGTTTGAGAAGTCGCCCGCGTCTGACAAACCAAAGGCGGACGCTCCCGACGCGGAAGTCCTTAAGAAACTTATGACGGCTTGTTTGGATTTCGACGTATACGGAGCGGACTGCGCAATCGCTGAACTTGACGAATACACATACGGCAAGGATTCCGACCTGATAGAGTGGCTTAAAGAAAAAGTCACCGATAAAGATTTTGACGAGGTTGCGGAAAAATTGTCCGCAATGGAGAAAAGGAGTGTTTAAAATGGGGCAGCGCAAAAAAATAATGATGGTTGACGACAATCACGCTCATTTGACGACGGGCAAAGAGATTCTCAAAAATCATTACGAAGTCTATGATATGCCGTCCGCGTCCAAAATGTTCAAGTTCCTTGAAAAAGTTACGCCGGAGCTTATAATATCGGACGTCGATATGCCCGATATGGACGGCTACGCTATTATTAAAAAACTCAAGTCCGACCCGCGCTGGGAGTCTATCCCCGTAATGTTTCTAACCTCAAAATTTGACGACGTAGACGAGCTCAGGGGGCTTGAGCTAGGCGCGGTCGATTATGTGCAAAAACCGTTTTCCGCTCCCCGTCTCCTCAAACGTATCGAAAATCAGATACTTATAGCCGAACAGCGCGAGGAGATTATGAAACAGAGCATGCGGATTCAGGAATACAACAACACCCTTGAGCTCAAGGTCAAGGAGAGCGTCGGGCAGGTGCTCGAGCTGCAAACCGCGCTGCTTAACACAGTCGCGGAACTTGTCGAATTCCGCGACGACATTACGGGCGGGCATACGTACCGCACGCAGCGTTACTTTCAGGTGCTTATCGACGAAATGAAGATACTGAAACTATATGAAGAGCAGTGGGAGAAGTGGAACGTGCCGTTTGTCGTTTCCTCCGCCCAGCTCCACGATGTGGGGAAAATTGCCATAAGCGACACAATCCTCAAAAAACCGGGCAAACTCACGGACGAGGAATTTGACGAGATGAAAAAACACACCTCAATAGGCGTTACAATAATCGAACGAATCGAGGGCAACACCTCCAAAAACGAGTTTTTGCAATACGCGAAAATCATCGCGGGGACTCACCACGAAAAATGGGACGGAAGCGGCTACCCCTACGCCCTTTCGGGCGAACAAATCCCGCTCTTGGGGCGGCTTATGGCAATCTGCGACGTGTACGACGCGCTTATCGCGGAACGCCCCTACAAAAAGCCGTTTACGCAAGTCGAGGCTATCGACATTATCCTAAAGGGACGCGGCTCGCACTTTGACCCGCAGCTAGTCGATATCTTTATGAACGTTACGGCTAAATTCGATAAGATAGCAAAATCCTATTAATAATCACGGAGGACACTATGCTCGCCTTTGACAACTTCTCGCAGGACGTAAAGCTACATATCAGTTCGTACTTTAACAGGAAATACCTAATCCACGACGCGATTTTTTCGGACGAAACGCCGAATTTCGTTTCAAACCCTATGCCGCAAAAAGGCGAACAGGTGGTCGTCAAGCTTCGCGCCGCAAAGGACAACACCTCAAGCGTGTTTTACTGCTCTGACGACAAGGAAACGCCGATGAAAAAAGTTTCGTCGGACGACCATTTCGACTACTACGCGACGACGGTTAAGGTGAATCTGCCGCTTTCGTATTTCTTTCGGATTACCCTCGACAAATCGGTTTGTTTTTTTAACAACCAAGGGGTTGTCGCGGAGATAGACCCGAAATATAATCTTCGGCTGCTGCCCGATTTTGTCGTACCCGAATGGGCGCAAGGCGCGGTTATGTATCAGATTTTCGTGGACAGATTCTACAACGGCGACAAGACTAACGACGTCGTAAACAACGAATACGCGTATCTGGGCAAGGGGGCTAAGCGTGTCGATAGCTGGAAACAGCGCGTTTTGCCCGAAAACGATATCTGCAACTTTTACGGCGGCGACCTCAAGGGCGTTATGGAAAAACTTGACTATCTTCAGGATTTAGGAATCGAGTGCATATATTTCACGCCGCTTTTTGTGTCGCCGAGTACCCATAAATATGACACGCAGGATTACGACTATATCGACCCGCACGTCGGCGCGGTTGTGGCGGACGGCGGAGAACCCCTGTATTTTGAAAAATTTAACAATAAGTACGCGACAAAGTATATGCAACGCACAACTAATAAGGAAAACCTTGAGGCGAGCAACGAATTGTTCGCAAAACTGGTGTCCGAGGCACACAAACGCGGCATCAAGGTGATTCTGGACGGCGTTTTCAACCATTGCGGCGCGTTCAACAAATGGCTCGACCGCGAGGGATTTTATGAGGGAAAGGGCTACCCCGCGGGTGCGTACCACAGCGAAAACAGCAAGTACAAGAACTATTTCCGCTGGCATGACGAGAACAACTGGCCTGACAACAACTCCTACGACGGCTGGTGGGGACACGACAACCACCCGAAACTTAACTATGAGGAATCAAAGGAACTATACAAATACGTTATGGACGTTGGCAAAAAATGGGTGTCGCCGCCCTTCAACGCGGACGGCTGGAGACTCGACGTCGCCGCCGACCTTGGCTGCTCCCCCGAATTTAACCACAAATTTTGGAAAGATTTCCGCAAATCCGTTAAAAAGGCGAATCCGAACGCCCTTATTTTGGCGGAGCATTACGGAGAGGCGACAGACTGGCTCTTGGGCGACCAATGGGATTCGATAATGAACTATGACGCGTTTATGGAACCGCTCACGTGGTTTTTGACGGGAATGGAAAAACATTCCGAGAGTTTTAACAGCGGACTTCTTTGCAACGGTATGGCTTTCGAGGACGGAATGAGATACAATATGGCGCGGCTTAGTTACCAGTCTCTTCATATCGCTATGAACGAACTTTCAAACCACGACCATTCGCGCTTTTTGACGCGTACAAATAAGAAAGTCGGGCGGCTTCACACCGAGGGTTCCTACGAGGCGGACAGGGACACGAACACGGGCGTTATGCTCGAGGCTGTCGCGTTTCAAATGACGTGGCCTGGCGCGCCGACCGTGTACTACGGCGACGAGGCGGGGCTGACGGGGTGGACCGACCCCGACAACCGCCGCGCATACCCGTGGGGCTACGAAAATATGACGATTCAAGGTTTCCACAAAGAGATGATTGCCCTCCACAAAAAATATTCCGTGTTCAGAAACGGCTCGGTGCAGTTCCTCCTTACGGATTACGGGATTTTGGCGTATGCCCGCTGGAACTTTGAAAATAAATTTGTGATTGTGTTAAATAATAATGACGAAGAGCAAGAGACGGAAATTCCGCTCCTCAAAATCGGCATACCCGACCACGCCGAAATGGAACGCCTGATTTCGACCGCCGACGACGAATACTCGACAGAAACAGAGATAATCCACACGTCGGGCGGCGTTCTGCGCCTGACCCTCCCTTCGTTCTCGTCACAGATTTTTATCGAAAAATCGAATAAACCCAAACGCCCGAAAAAAGCCGACAAAGAGGACTTAAATGGATAACTTGCGAAAATTGCGGAATTTGATGAAAGAACGCGGGATAGACGCGTATCTTGTGACGGGGGGCGACCCGCACGGGAGCGAGTATGTACACCCGCGTTTTCGGACGCGTGAGTTTATTTCGGGGTTCACGGGTTCGGCGGGCGTTGTCGTCGTGACGGAGGCGGAGGCGGTTCTTTGGACGGACGGGCGGTATTTTATACAGGCAGAGCGGGAGTTGTTTGAAGGGTTTGTCTTGTATAAGGAGGGGCTGCCCGAAACGACCGCGCTTTTTGAGTTTCTTGGGAAATTCGCGGCGGTGGGCGCAAACGGGGACGAGATTACGCTGGCGTTGTGGGAGAAGTTGAAACGGCTTGGGTGCGAGGTAACAGACGTTGATTTTATCGGGGAATTGTGGGAGAACCGCCCAGAGATTTTGCCGACGGTGACGTATCCTCACGAACTTAAGTACGCGGGGCTTGGCACAAGGGACAAGCTGACTCTCGTGCGGGAGCGAATGAACAAAGCCTTTGCGGACTCGTATCTTGTCACGGATTTGACTGACGTCGCGTGGCTGTACAATTTGCGGGGGGACGCAATCCCGAATGTGCCTGTGTTTTTCGCTTACGCGTATATCACGGGCGAGGACAGCGAATTGTATGTGCGTATAGACGGAGAATATCTGCTTGCGAACGATGAAAAGACGAATATAACGGAAACGCTTAAACAGGCGCGGGGGACTGTGTTTGTTGACAAGGAGCATACGACTGCTAAGCTTTTTTCTAATATAAAAGCTAGGGTCGTCACGGAACAGGCGGACATAATCACTTCGTTAAAGGCAATCAAAAACCCCATTGAAACGGAGAATATAAAGAATTGCCATATCGTGGACGGCGCGGCGGTATTTCGGCTTATAAAATATGTCAAGGAAAACCCCAGCACACTTCACGAGAATGAAATCGGCGTTATTATTGACGCGTACCGCAAGCAACTTTCGCCCGTGTACTTTGGGGAGGCGTTTAAGACGATTGCCGCGTATATGGGCAACGCCGCGCAAATGCACTATAACCCCGACGCGGAAAACTCCGCGCTTATCGAAAACAACGGGTTTCTTCTCGTGGATACGGGCGGGCAGTACCTAAACGGCACGACAGATATCACCCGCACGATTGCGCTTGGAGAAGTCTCGCGGGAGATGAAACGCGATTTTACCCTTGTGCTTAAGTCGCACATTGCGCTCGCGTCGGCGAAGTGGCTTCACGGCGCGACAGGCGGCGCTCTTGATATGCTCCCGCGAAAAGTTATGTGGGACGAGGGGCTTGACTACAAAAGCGGCACGGGGCACGGGCTGGGGTATTTCCTTAGCGTACACGAACCGCCGCAGCGGATAAAATACGACAACAACGTCGTGATCGAGAGCGGTATGCTTACGAGCAACGAACCAGGGATATACCGTGAGAACAAATGGGGCGTGCGTACAGAAAACATACTGCTTTCAAAGGACGACTACACCAACGAAAACGGGCGGTTTATGAAATTTGAAACGATTTCTCTCGCACCGATTGACCTGTCCGCGCTTTTGCCCGAAATGCTTACGGACGGGGAAAAGACGTGGCTTAACGAGTATCATAAAAATGTGTATGAAAAGTTGTCGCCCTATTTGACAGAGGACGAGAGGAAAACTTTGGAAATATATACGGGAGGTATCGTTTAATGCTAGACATTAAATTTGTGCGCCAAAACCCTGACCTTGTAAAGGAAAATATCAGGAAGAAATTCCAGTTTGACAAAATCGAACTCGTCGATAAGGTGATTGGGCTAGACGAGAAATACCGCGCGGCGCTTGCGGAATCGGAGCGTCTTAAGAGCCTTAGAAACTCGGTGAGTAAAAAAATCGGCGGGCTTATGGCGCAAAAGAAAACCGAGGAGGCGGAGGCCGCAAAAAAGGAAGTTGCGGAGATTGCGCCGAAAATCGCGGAGCTTGAGACGGAGCAAGAGGTACTTTCTGAACAAATAAAAGAGATTATGCTGATTATACCGAATATAATCGATGAAACTGTGCCGATTGGCAGGGACGATTCCGAAAACGTTGAGGTTGCGCGTTTCGGCGACCCGTTTGTGCCTGACTTCGAAGTGCCGTATCACACGGATATAATGGAGAAACTGAACGGGATTGACCTTGACAGCGCGCGCAAAACGTCGGGGAACGGGTTTTATTATCTGATGGGCGACATTGCGCGTCTGCACTCCGCGATTCTTTCCTATGCCCGCGATTTTATGATTGACAAAAGCTTTACCTATTGTATCCCGCCGTATATGATTCGCTCAAACGTCGTCACGGGGGTTATGAGTTTCGCGGAAATGGACAATATGATGTACAAAATCGAGGGAGAGGACTTGTTCCTGATAGGCACAAGCGAACATTCGATGATTGGGAAATTTATCGATACGATTCTTCAAAAGGACAAGCTCCCGCAGACGCTGACTAGCTACTCGCCGTGTTTTCGCAAGGAAGTCGGGGCGCACGGAATCGAGGAACGCGGGGTTTACAGGATTCACCAGTTTGAGAAACAGGAAATGATTGTCGTTTGCGAACCAGAGGAAAGCAAGGAATGGTTTGTGAAACTTTATACCGACAGTGTTGAGTTTTTTAGGACGCTTGATATACCCGTGCGGACGATTGAGTGTTGTTCGGGGGATTTGGCGGACTTGAAAGTCAAAAGTATTGATGTTGAGGCGTGGTCGCCGCGCCAGAAAAAATATTTCGAGGTCGGGAGCTGCTCGAATCTCGGGGACGCGCAGGCACGCCGCCTTGCAATCCGCGTCAAGGGCGAGAACGGGAACTACTTTGCGCATACCTTGAATAATACCGTCGTCGCGCCGCCGCGTATGCTCATTTGTTTCCTTGAGAACAACCTGAACGCCGACGGAAGTGTGCGTATCCCCGAGGCTCTTAGAATGTATATGGGCGGAAAGGATACAATAAGTGTATGATTGGGTGCTTACAAAATTTGTCGGCAACGTCCCTGAAATTTCCGAAAGTTTGGGAATTTCGCCCGTTGCGGCGCGGGTTCTGTGCAACAGGCGCGTTAATACGGCGGAGCTGGCGCGGGAGTACCTTTCGCCTGCCTTAACCGACGACGATATCAAGGATTTGCGGGAGACTGTACAAATTGTAAAGAAATTTATAGCGTCACGCGAACGGATTTTTGTGTACGGCGACTATGACGCGGACGGCGTGACGAGCACCGTCATTATCTACAAAACCTTGAAAGACCTTGGCGCGGACGTTTTCTACTACATTCCCGACAGGGAGGCGGAGGGGTACGGGCTTAATATGCCGGCAATAGGTTTTGTCGCGGAAAACGGCTGTAAACTGCTTATCACCGTGGATAACGGGATTGCGGCGATACCCGAAATCAAACGCGCAAAGGAACTCGGGCTTACGGTTTGCGTAATCGACCACCACGAACAGGGGGAGTTTTTGCCCAATGCGGATTCGATTATCGACCCGAAACGGCGCGATTGCGCGTCAACCTTCAAAGGATATTGCGCGGCGGGGCTTTGCTACCTTTTCGCGAAGGAATTGTATAAGAGCTATAACAAGCCAAACCCCCGCGAATCCGAATTTTTGATTTTCGCCGCGCTTGCGACGGTTTGCGACATTGTGCCGTTACTTGGAAACAACCGTGTGCTTGTGCGAAACGGACTGATTGAGCTTAATAAAAAAGAAAATCTGAATATCGGGCTGCAAGCTCTGATGGACGAAAAAAGCCTTACGGAAATCAAGGAATATGACATAGGCTTTATCATAGGTCCTTGCATAAACGCGACAGGGCGGCTTGAGACGGCGAAAATCGCGGTCGCGCTGTTTACGACCGACGACAGGGAAATGGCGGCAAAGTGGGCGCAAACCCTTTCGGGGCTTAACGAAGAGCGGAAACGGCTCACCAAACTCGCGTATGAGGGAATCCTTATACCGGACGATAAGGTTATCGTAATCTATGACGAAGAGATACACGAGAGTATCGCCGGTATCGTCGCGGGACGCGTCAAGGAACGCGTGAACCACCCGGCGGTTGTGCTTACGAAATCGTCGGAGGAGGGCTGCGCGAAAGGCTCGGCGCGTTCGGTTGAGGGGTACGACATTTTTGAGGAACTCAGCAAATGCGCCGATTTGTTTACGCGTTTCGGCGGACACCCTATGGCGGCGGGGCTTAGTTTACGCACGGACGACATAGACGAATTGCGGACGCGGTTAAACGAAAATTGCACCCTGTCGGATTTTACCGCGAAACTTAAGATAGACGCGCTTCTCGACCTTTCGGAGGTGAATTTCGCGCTGGCGAAGGAACTTGAGGTCTTGTCGCCTTTCGGGAGCGGGAATCATAAGCCTTTGTTTTCCTCTCTTTGCGTGTCCCTTGCGTCCCTTAAATTGTATGAAAACAAGAACACGATTATATTTACCTTTGAAACAGACGACCGCCCGATTAAAGGCGTCTGTTTCGGCGCGGAGTTTATACAAAAACTCACGGACATAATTTCGGAGAGTTACCCCGCCGAAACCGAAAAAATCCTGTCGGGGGTTATCCGCAATACTCCGATTATCCTCGACATAGTGTATCATATTGAAATCAACGAGTACAAAGGCAATTACAGCCGCGAATTACGAATAAAAGACTTTAGACGCCATAAGGAGAGAAATGTATGAAACTAGATGAAATAATTCGAGCTATCCCCGACTACCCGAAACCGGGGGTAATCTTCCGCGACATTACGACCGTGCTGAAGAACGCCGAGGCGTTCAAACTTTCGATTGACGAGATGACAAAAGCCGTTTCGGGAATTGATTTCGACTTAATCCTTGGGACGGAATCACGCGGGTTCATCTTCGGGACGCCGCTGGCGTACAACTTGGGCAAAGGCTTTGTCCCCGTGCGAAAGGCGGGGAAACTCCCGTATAAAAAGCTGTCGAAATCCTACTCGCTGGAGTACGGGGAAGCTACCGTGGAAATCCACGAGGACGCAATCGAAAAAGGGCAACGGGTTCTTATCGTGGACGACCTCCTTGCGACGGGCGGCACGGCGAAGGCGACCGCCGAACTCGCCGCGGAAATGGGCGGAGTCGTCGCGGCTATGTGCTTTTTGGTGGAACTTGCCGGGCTCGGAGGGCGCGAGGTGAACAAAGATTACGTCATAAAATCTATACTGACATATTAAAAAATATTTTTTCAATATCTATTGACAAATCATAGCAAAGTGAGGTATAATTATTGAAAATTGCCCAGATAGCTCAGTCGGTAGAGCAGAGGACTGAAAATCCTCGTGTCGGCGGTTCAATTCCGTCTCTGGGCATTTTTGCGGGTGTAGTTCAATGGTAGAACGTCAGCCTTCCAAGCTGAACGCGTGGGTTCGATTCCCATCACCCGCTTCGCTGGAAAAATCGCTGAAACCCTGTATTGCTTAGGCATATGGGGTTTTTTATTTATTATGTTGCGCGAAAATCAAAAAAGTAGTATAATGAACGAATATGGAATTTTGTGGAGGAATACAGATGTTCAAAATGATACGATACTTAAAGAAATATCGGATACATATCCTGTTTATCGTCATTTTCTTGTTTTTGCAGGCAATTTGCGAGCTTACGCTTCCGATGTATATGTCGAACATTGTCGACGTGGGGCTTACGCAGGGCGGGGTTAAGAATTACGCACCCGAGGCGCTGCGCAAAGACACGTATGACGGGCTTTCAAAGGATTTAGCCGTTTTTTATACACAGGCGCCAGTCGGGACGGTTTCGGCGAAATACCCGCTTAACGCGAGCGAACCCGTCTATGTTCTGAACGCGAAAAACCCCGCTTTAAGCGAACTATTCGGGGACTACTGGGGGGACTCTATTCCCCGCGTTCAGGAGGAGTACAAAGCTCTCGGCGTTGACCTCGCGAAATACCAGACGCGTTACCTGTTCCTTTCGGGGCTTGAGATGCTTGGGATTGCGCTTTTGTCGGCGGGCTGCGTAATCGTGTCGGCGTATCTCGCGGCAAGGACGGCGGCGGGTTCTTGCAACACCATTCGTTCCGACCTTTTTCGCCGCGTAATCTCCTTTTCGGGGCAAAATCTCGACAGATACCCCTCCTCGACATTGATTACGCGCTGTACGAACGACGTGCAATCCGTTCAGCAGTCGCTTATGCTCCTCCTTAGAATGGTGCTTTTCGCGCCAATAATGGGAATCGGCGGTAT
The DNA here is from genome assembly GCA_025997155.1 of Clostridia bacterium. Lineage (GTDB taxonomy): Bacteria > Bacillota > Clostridia > Lachnospirales > WQUN01 > BNUF01. The sequence goes on along the minus strand of BNUF01000004.1, from coordinate 18,075 downwards.
CGTTATGGTCGTCCGCTCCGAATCGGGGCTTGCGTGGATTGTCGCCGTCTCCGTGCTTTCCCTCCTTGGGATAATTTTCGGATTCTTCAGCGTGATTATGCCGAAATTCAATAAGGTTCAAAAACTGGTAGATAAAGTAAACCTCAAAATGCGCGAGGCGTTGACGGGTATTCTTGTCGTCCGCGCTTTCGGAACGCAAAAGCGCGAGGAAGAACGTTTTGACAAGACCAACACGGAACTCACGGAACTTAACCTTGACATCGGGCGGCTGATGATGGGAGCTATGATGCCGCTTATGATGTTCGTTATGAACATTACCACCGTCGTCATACTCTATTTCGGCGCGCCCGAAGTCGGCGGCGGAAATATGCTAATCGGCAATCTTATGGCGTTCATACAGTACGCGGGGATTATCCTTTTCTCGTTTATGATGATTTCAATGGTGTCGATTATGATTGCCCGCTCGATTGTATCGTTACAGCGTATCCACGAGGTTCTGGAGGAAGAGTTCGCGGTGCTTGACCCCGAAAACTCCGTCACCCCGAATCTCGAACGCTGCAAAGTGGAATTTGACAACGTGTCCTTCAAGTACCCAGGTTCGGAGGAATACGCGCTCGAGGGTATAACCTTCACCGCCGAACCGGGGGAGGTGACCGCGTTTATCGGGAGCACGGGCAGCGGCAAATCGAGTATCGTCAGCCTTATCCCGCGTTTCTATGACGCGGATTCGGGTGCGGTAAAGATAAACTCCGTAAACGTAAAAGATATGACCCAAAAAACCCTCCGTTCCGCAATCGGGTATGTCCCCCAAAAAAGTCTGCTTTTCTCGGGGACAATCGAAAGCAACCTTAAATACAGCAAAGAAGATATGCCAGACGAAAATATGAAACGCGCCGCAAGGATTGCGTCCGCGACGTTTATCGAGGAAAAGCCCGAGAAATACGCGGAGGAAATCGCGGAGGGCGGCGTGAACGTGTCGGGGGGGCAACGCCAGCGTCTTTCTATCGCCCGCGCAATCGCCGCGAACACCCCCGTCTACATTTTTGACGAAAGTTTTTCCGCCCTTGATTTCAAGACGGAGGCGACTGTGAAAAAAGCTATCCGCGAGGAACTGGCGGACGCGACAATTCTAATCGTCGCGTCGCGCATATCGACTATACGCTCCGCCAACAAAATCATCGTGCTGGACGACGGGCAAATCGTCGGGAGCGGGACGCACGACGAACTTCTCAAAAGCTGCGAGGTATATTCGCAAATCGCGTCGTCACAGCTGTCGCCCGACGAATTGTAGAAAGGGGGGAATAATATGAGCGAAAAGAAACCGCCGGTTAAACAAAAGAAAGTATCGGGGCAATTCAGCGGACCTATCCAAATGGGTACTGAAAAAGCCAAAAACTTCAAAGGCACAATCAGCACTCTCTTTCGAAGAATAAGCGAGTACAAAATACAAATAGTCATTGTAATCATATTCTCCGCCCTAAGCGCGGTGTTCAGCATACTGAGCCCAAAGATTCTGGGCGAGGCGGTGAACGAAGTCTACAACGGGGTAACAACCGCTAGCGGCGTGGATTTTTTGACAATCGACAAACTCGTCTTGCTTATGCTTGCCCTGTACGCCGCGAGCGCGTTGTTTCAGCTTATTCAGGCGCGTATCATAACAAAAGTGGCGCAGCAGATTTCCTACAATTTCCGCAAGGAAATCTCGTCAAAAATCAACAGACTTCCGCTGCGCTATTTCGACAAAGTACCCCACGGCGAGATTATGTCCCGCGTCACAAACGACATTGACACGATAAGCCAGACCCTCAACCAAACAATGTCACAGATTATATCGTCTCTCACGATGATTGTCGGTATCGTTATAATAATGCTCACAATCAACCCGATTATGACGGTGGTCGCGCTTCTGGTTATCCCTCTGTCTTTCTTCCTTGTGTCGAAAATCGTCAAACTTTCCCAGAAATTTTTCGCCACCCAACAAAAATACCTTGGACGCGTCAACGGACACGTGGAGGAAGTTTTTTCGGGACAGAACATAGTCCGCGCCTTTTGCGCCGAAGAGCGGGAAATCGCGGTTTTTGACAAAAACAACGAAAAACTGTACACCTCCGCGTGGAAGTCGCAGTTTTTCTCGAGTATACTTATGCCGCTTATGGGGTTTGTGAGTAACCTAGGCTATGTCGTTATATGTATTCTCGGCGGCTGGCTCGCCGTCAAGGGGAGAATCAGCGTCGGCGACATTACGGCGTTCTTGCAGTACGTGCGTTCTTTCACCCAACCGATTACGCAGGTGGCGCAGATTGCCAATATCCTCCAGTCAACCGCCGCCGCCGCCGAACGCGTCTTTGAATTTCTTGACGAAGAAGAGGAACTGCCCGAACCCGAAAGCCCAATCGACCCCGCAAGCCTTACGGAATTTTCCGTATCCTTTAAAAAGATTTCGTTTGGATACAATCCCGAAAATATGGTCATCAACAAATTTTCCGCGAACATAAAAGAGGGACAGCACGTCGCGATTGTCGGGCCGACAGGAGCGGGCAAAACCACCGTCGTAAAACTCCTTATGCGTTTTTATGACGTGGACAGCGGCACGATAGGCGTGGGCGGTAAGAGTATCCGCGATTTCACACGCGGCGGACTCCGCTCGCAATTCGGTATGGTGCTTCAGGATACGTGGCTTTTCAAAGGCACAATCCGCGAAAACATCAGGTACGGGCGGCTTGAGGCGACTGACGACGAGGTAATCGCCGCCGCGAAAGCCGCGAAGGCACACCGATTTATAAAAACCCTGCCGGGCGGATACGATATGGAACTCAACGAGGACGCGTCCAACGTTTCAATCGGGCAGCGTCAGCTCCTCACGATAGCGCGTTGTTTCCTCTCACAGCCGAAGATACTTATACTCGACGAGGCGACAAGCTCCGTCGACACCCGCACCGAAGTCCTTATCCAAAAAGCGATGCACACCCTCCTTGAGGGACGCACTAGTTTTATCATCGCCCACCGCCTTTCTACTATCCGCGACGCCGACCTCATTTTCGTTATGAAAGACGGCGATATAATAGAACAAGGCAACCATACCGAACTTATTGTGAAAAAAGGATTCTACTACAATCTCTACAACAGCCAGTTTGAAGGGCTTGAGATATAACAAAAAAACACCGTACTCCGCTGTACGGTGTTTTTTTATTAATCACCACCACTCCATTCCCCGCCCCATGAGACTCCAACTAATATAAAGAGCCACTTTAAGATGTTAGTTCTAACAGTTAAAAAATTATCATGGTCATTGCTGCATTTGGTGCAATAGACCTTTCTTGTGAAAGCCATTTTGCGGTTGACACATCTGCTGCACGCTTTATCACTGGTTCTATCCGCTTTAAGCGCGGAAAAAAATGATACCGCTACGATAATAGTTATCGCTACGATAATGACTTTTGGCATTAAGCCGATTTCATTATGCGATAAAATGTATGGTACCATAATATTATATTACGGGAGGTCTTGCCAATCCTCCGCCGCCCGCGACAGCCATCCAGACTGAACCCGTGCCGCGAAAAACGTTTACCAATCCCTCGCCCGACATTGCCGAGCCGATTAATGATTTCCCCGATTTTTCAACGGACATAGTGAGCGCGTCGTCCCACATAAGTGCTAACGGTCCGTCAATTTGAAGGGTGTCGCCCGCCGCCAGAGTCGCCTTAAGGATTTCGCCTTTTGGTATCTTGCTTTCGACCGCGACAACGCCCGCTCCCTTGAGCCGCAAGTTGAAGATGCCTTGTCCGCCCATAACCGCCCCCGAAAGGGTTTTAACCGTGGCGACTTCCATTGTGAGCGTGTCCTCGCAGGCAAGGAACATTCCGTCCGCCACCACAAGCCCGCCGTGTGACGAAACTTCTTCAAGGAAGATAAACCTGTGGGTCGGTTCTGTCATAAGAGTTCCGAGTCCCTTGTAAAGCGGGTTAATCGCCGCCTCCCCCGTCACCTTGCCGCGAATGGATTTCGCAAAAAAGTCGCCGACTCCCTTGACGTTCGTCACGGATTTTATGTCGCCCGCAATCCACTGCATTGCTCCGGGCGAGAGAATCAGCCCCGTTTTGCCGTCAAGCTCCACGAGAAGCTGGCGTTTGCGTACTTCTTGTTCTTTCATAAAATAGGCGTTCATAGCCGTTTCAGGACGCATCAGCGTCAAATCGGACTTGTACTCGACAACCCTAAAAATACCTTTTTTTGCCACAATCTCAATATTCGGATTTTCGTACAGATTCTCAATCTTCATTTGTCTCCTCCTCTAAGGCGGCGATTTCTTTTTGCAATTTCTCAATTTTTTCCTGAAGTTCCTGTACCGTGGGTTCATTTACTTCTTTTGCCTCTTTTTCGGCACGCAGAGCCAAACGCCGTCTGTAACTCGCCGTCATCACCAAAAACACGATTAAAAATACCGCCATAACCGCGACGGCGCGGTAATCCTTCAGCGAAATCACGATTGCCACCCCGCCGCAGAGAAGGCTTATCGCGTACAGGATAAAGACCGCTCCTCGGTGGGAATATCCGCTCGCGATAAGGCGGTGGTGCAAATGCCCCTTGTCCGCCTCTGTAATCGGGCGGTGGTTGTACATTCGTCTAAGTATCGCGAAAAGCGTGTCGAAAACAGGGAGCGCAAGGCAGAAAACGGAAATCACGATGGCGAGCAGGGCGTAGCCCTTGAACACGCCGATAATCGAACAGACCGACAAAACGTAGCCCAAAAACAACGCCCCCGTGTCGCCCATAAACACCTCGGCGGGGCTAAAATTTCGCGGCAAAAAGCCCAGACACGCCCCCGAAAGCGTCGCGGTGAGGATTACGGCAATCGGCGAGCCCGTTATTATGCAAAGCACCATAAGCGAAATCGCGGCGATGCACGAAACGCCCGCCGCCAAGCCGTCGATTCCGTCAATGAGGTTCACGGCGTTGGTGATTCCGACAATCCAAAAAACGGTGAGGGGAATGTCGAGATATTGCATAATTTGCCAGCCCGCTATCTGCATACGCGTCCCCGTCGCGACGACGACACCCGACGCGGCGAGCTGGAACAGCAGTTTGTGCAGCGGGCGAAGCCCCTTTGTGTCGTCAATCATTCCCGCGACGGCGATAATCAACGCGCCGACGAGAAACCCCGCGAACTGCCCCGTGCGGAGTTCCGCGATAAACGGCATAAGAGCCAAGGTAGTGAGGACGAAACCCAAAATTATGGCAATCCCGCCCATTCGCGGAATCGCCTTTTTGTGCATACCCCTTGCGCGGGGGCGGTCAATCGCCTTTAGTTTTATCGAAACTTTTCGGGCAATCGGCGTCGTCAAAAGAGTCACCGCAAACGCGAGAAAAAACGCTATCGTATAAAAAGCCCAGTCGTAAGCCACGGCTTGTTCCATTGTATCACCCAATTTGTCCTAGTCGCCGCAAATGTTTGTCCTCGTTTGAAAATTCAGCCGCGAGAAAAGTGTCTAGAATTTCCGCCGCAAGCCCCGCGCCAAGGACGCGTCCGCCAAGGCAAAGGACATTCGCGTCGTTGTGTTCTCTCGTCAGACGCGCCGAATATACGTCCCCGCAAAGGGCGGCGCGGATTCCCCTGTGGCGGTTCGCCGCGATAGAAATGCCGACGCCCGTCCCGCAAACGAGAACCCCGCGAACCGCCTTGCCCTCCAAAATATAGCTGCACACTTTGTCGGCATAATCGGGATAATCGACAGAATCGTTGCTGTATGTCCCCAAATCTATATACGGCACGTTTTGTTCGGTTAAATGGTTAATCAACTCTTGTTTAAGTTCATATCCGCCGTGGTCTGACCCCAGAACAAGCGGCGGCACAAAATTTTTCAGCTTGTCCGCAAGTTTTTCGATAGAGATGTACAATTTGTCAAGACATTCGGTGTACACTTCAAGAGAGCCGCCGAAGGGGTCGGGGATTTCTTCCTCAAAGGTGTATACGTTGGTGTTCACGCGGGTTTGCAAAATCTGCCGTCTATGCCCCTCTGTCATTGTTATTATGATGCCTGAATGAAGTAGTTTCTCCGAAAGACGTTGGCTTTTGTGGGCGGACAAGTCAAGCTCGCGTTCTTTCGCCGCCTCTACCGCATTTACAGAGGCGGGGTTGCCGTCCGCTCCGTCCGTCCCCGCCGAGAGGACGACAAAATCAAGCTCCTTTTCGGCGAAAATCTTGCGGGCGGCGGCTGCCGCCATTGGGCTTCTGCATGTGTTTCCTGTACAAACAAACAATATGTCCATAGTTGCTCCTAAACGTAAATAATAGAGTACCCCGCCGATTTTATAAGACGGTTCATAATTGCCGCGCCGATTCCGTCCGTCGGGAGCGTCTCGGCGAAAACTTGTGAAACTCCGCGCTTGTCAAATTCCCGCAAGGTCGCGAAAAGGTTTCGCGCAATCTCGTCAAGGTCGGCGCGGCTTCCAAGAGAAATCACGATACCGTGGGTATACGCGCTAAAAGTTTCGTCAGTAGCCATAATAGCGGAATTTTCGCGGGAAAGGGCGAGAGCGTTTATCTTTTCCGTCATTTTAGATATATTCGCCGACGACACGAGCGTCACCTTTGCCCTCGGCGAATAATGCGCGTATTTCATACCGGGAGCTTTCGGCGCGTCTTTCGCGTTTTGCGTCAAAAGCACCGCGCCGATTTTTTCGGAAATCCTAGGCTCCGTGATTACGCCCTGACGCAGTATCGAGGGGGTGTTTTCTGATAAATCCAAAATAGTCGATTCAAGCCCGTACTCGCAATCGCCGCCGTGTATAACCGCGTCAATTCGTCCGTCCAAATCCGCAAGGACGTGTTCCGCCCGCGTGGGGCTTGGACGCCCCGACTTGTTGGCGCTCGGCGCTGCAATCGGCGTCCCCGAAAGTCTTATAAGTTCCCGCGCAATCTCGTTTTTTGGAAAACGCACGGCGACTGTCGGTAATCCCGCCGAAACTTCCATAGGTACTTTGTCTGATTTTTTAAGTATTACCGTAAGCGCACCTGGGAAGAAATCTTTAAGAAGGTAAAAAGTATTCGGAATGTCAAAGGCGACTTGGTTTATCTGCGAAATATCACACAAATGAAGTATAAGCGGGTTGTCGGCGGGCCGCCCTTTCGCGGCGAAAACAGACGCGCAAGCCTCGGGCGAGAAGCCGTCCGCGCCAAGCCCGTACACCGTTTCTGTCGGAAACGCCACAAGCCCGCCAAGGCGTATTATTTCGGCGGCTTTTTCTATGCTATCGGGGGCAAGGCGGAGGGTTTGCATTTATACGACTGCCCCGCAGCACTTCTTGTATTTTTTTCCGCTCCCGCAGGGACAAGGGTCGTTTCGCCCAACTCTGTCGGCGTGAACAATCGTTGTGGATTCCTTTTGCGCCTTAAAAAGCCCGCGCAGTTTCGAGTCGGTGAACACCTCGCGCCACTCTTCCAAACTGAACAGATAGTCCGCCTTGTACTCCACCATTTTCTTGAACAAATCCTCAAAATTTATAGTGAGTTCGAATTGCGCGTCCTCGGGCAGCGCCTTAAGCGTGTCCGTGCCGATTTCTTTTTCGAGCGCTTCGTTTAACCCCTCCAGAAATCCCGCGACACAGTACAAAGGCATACCAAAAGTATCCATAAAAAACTTCGCCGAAAACGCGAAAGTTGAAACGGCTTCCTTGTCGCCCTTTGATATTTTCGTTTTGAGGATATGGCGATACGCGGCGGTTTCCATAGGAGAGTAATACTCTTTCCAAAATTTGACCGCTTCCTTGTCGTCCTCCATTTTGCTTTCCCAAAGTTCGAGTAAATCCATAAAAATACCTCCTCTTCTTTATTCTTGCCGTTCAAGTATATAAATGTTTACGTCAGGCAAAGCATTTTGTATACGGGCGAGTACAGACTCGTCCGCGGCTTTGTAGTTTTTATCCGTCTCGCCCAATATAAGCGCGGAAATCTTTTCCTTTAGCACAAAACTCTTGATAGTTTTTGCGATATTGTCGGAGCACATTCCGTGGACAATCCCGCCCGCCTTTGACGCGTAGTCAAAAAGTTCCTGTATCATACGCGCCGCGCCCTCGGTGTTGAAAACCTCGCCGCCTTTTTCAATGTGAAGTATATGAAGTTCGCCGTCCGCCGCAATCTCCGCTCCCTTGTCAATCAATCGGCGGCTGTTGCCTTGGGGGGTAATACAGACAAGCACTTTATTTTCCAAATCATCGCCCCTCACATCTTTTTTCGTTATAATTGTAGCACGAGTATTAACGGCTGTAAAGCAATTTATGATACGGGGTAGTCGTTTGAGAAACAAGCCGTGCAAAAGTCCGTTTTCGCGTCAGGGGCGATTTTCGGCAGGTTTTCAAGGCTTAGATACTCGAGGGAGTCGGCGTTGATATAGCGGCGCGTTTCGTCAAGGGTGTACTGGTGCGCGATAAGTTCTTTTTCCGAGGGGATATCCGTGCCGAAGTAGCAGGGGTTCAGAAACGGCGGGGCGCAGATTCGCACGTGAACCTCCGCCGCTCCCGCTTTTTTGAGAAGATTCACGATACGTTTGCAGGTCGTCCCGCGAACGATAGAATCGTCCACCATAACGACGCGTTTTCCCGCTATTCTTTCGCGGAGCGGGTTGAGTTTGACACGCACGGCGGATTCTCTGGACGCTTGGGTCGGGCGGATAAAGGTACGCGCAATGTATCTGTTTTTGACAAACCCTTCCTCAAGAGGGATTCCCGATTCCGTGGAATAGCCTTTCGCGGCGGAGATTCCCGAATCGGGAACGCCGATTACTATGTCGGCGGGGACGGGAGCTTGTTTCGCGAGATAGCCGCCCGCCCGCCGCCTTGCCTCCTGAACGAACTGCCCGCCTATGATACTGTCGGGACGCGCAAAATATATGTATTCAAAGATACACATAGTCGATTTATATTTGTTGCAGTTTGTCGTGTCGCTTATGAGTTCGTCCTTTCCGCGTTTTATCATAACGACCTCGCCAGGGAGAACGTCGCGGACAAGGGTTGCGTCCACCGCGTCAAGGGCGCAGGATTCAGACGCGAAAACATACGCTCCGTTTTTCGTCTTCCCGACGCAAAGCGGGCGAAACCCCCACGGGTCGCGGGCGGCGATTACTTTTTGCGGGCTCATCACCACGAGAGAATACGCCCCCTTGAGTTTTTTCATAGCGAAAGAGACAGCCTCCTCGACGCTCCTTGAATGTACGCGTTCCTTCGCTATCGTATACGCGATTATCTCGCTGTCAATCGTAGTCTGAAAAATCGACCCCGACTGACTGTATTCCTCTTTTAACTCGTCATAGTTCAGAATGTTCCCGTTATGCGCGACCGCGAAAATCCCTTTGATATAGTTGAGTACCAAAGGCTGGGCGTTCTCCGCCCGCCCGTCGCCGTGTGTCGAATACCGCACGTGCCCTATCGCCATATCCCCCTTAAGCTCCTCAAAAAACGAGGGGTTAAAAACCTCGTTCACAAGCCCGAGCCCCTTGCGGTACGTTATGTCGCGGTCGTTATTCACCGCGATTCCGCAGCTCTCCTGCCCTCTGTGCTGCAACGCCATAAGTCCGAAATACACGTTCGCCGCAATATCCCCGTTGCCGTGCGGGTCGTATATTCCGAAAATGCCGCACTCCTCGCGCGGTTTGTCAGAGTTCATATCCACGGTAATCCTCCTAGTTGGCGTACACGTTTACTGTTATATAGGCGTTTGACCCCGTACTGGATTTGACGGTGACGTTGTACTTATTGTCCGTAAAAGTCTTCAGCGCGAGCTCCTTTCCGACGCCCGCCCCTCTCATATAAGCGGTAACGTCGTCTACGGTGCGTTCGCTCAGGTTTTGGCGCAGTATACCGCGTAATGCGTTCACGCCGAGGGTATAGTTGGCGTTATCTCTGTCGGAGGGAGCGATATTAGCGAAAAAGAGGGCGTTCGTCTTGTTCGTTTTGTATCTTTCTTCCGCGTCCGCCTGAAGCTGGAAGCCGATGTTGCCGTAGGACTCCTTGACGGTGAAATCCCCGATAATTTTCGGGATAGTGTTCTTGTATTTGTCGTGCATAGCGGGGCTTGAGAAAATATACGCCTCGCGGGTGGTCGGATACCAGTCCGACGTGCCGTCAAGGGCGGACATAGACGAGTAGACGGGGACATACGTGCGTTTTTCGAGTATAACCGCCTTCGCCTGCATAGCGATAGTCTTTCCGTCCCCTAATTTGTATTCGTTTTCGCCTATCACATAGGAAACTTCGTTGCGTCCGTTCGAGAGTTTGACGGTTTGCGCAGGCTCGCTCCAGTCGACCTTAAGCCCCAGCGGCTCGCTTATTGCGCGGACGGGTACCATAAGGTTGCCGAGTTCGTCCACAAACGGTATCCCCGTGTCCTCGTTAAGCGGAATCTGTGTCGTGTTCACAAAAAGTTTTATCGGCGGGTCTTCCCCCGCGGGAACTTCCACATACGGTATTTCCTGATAAGGCGGTATCACGTCTTCGATAACGGCGGCGGACGGTTCTTCTTTTTTGAAAACAGAACAAGCCGAAAGTGCCGCCGTAAGAGTTGTCAGAACTATGACATATACAAGAATTTTTTGCAATTTCAGTCACTCCCTCCGTGCATTTTTACAATATCAAGCGGTACAAAGTCCTCGTATTTTTCGCGGGACAGAAGACAGTCCGCCAAAGTCGTCGCCGTGTCTATGCCCGTGAGACAGGGTATGCGCATCTCGACGGCTTTGCGGCGCATTTTTATGCTGTCCTTGTAGGCGGTCTGGTGTAGTTCGCTTGTGGAGAACACATACTGCACCCTGCCGCTCTCGATAAGCGTGAGCGTGTTTTCGTCGGAGTCGGCGATTTTCGCCACAAACTCCGCCTTGACGCCGTTTTGTTCAAGAAACCTCAGGTTGCCGTCAGTCGCGTAAATCCTAAAGCCCAGCTGCTTAAACTTACGCGCAATCGGAAGCATCTCCGCGAGGTCGGATTTCTGCACGGTGATGAGTATCCCGCCGTCCGACTGCATCGAGTAGCCCGCCGCGAGAAGTCCCTTGTAGAGTGCCGTTTCAAAATCCCTGTCAATCCCCAAAACTTCCCCTGTGGATTTCATTTCTGGGCCAAGCTGCACGTCAACGCCTTTCATCTTCTCAAAGGAAAAAACAGGGACTTTCACGGCGACATATTTAGATTTCTTATAAAGCCCCGTCCCGTAGGGCATATCCTTAAGCTTTTCGCCCAGAATCACCCTTGACGCTATCTCGACCATATTAAGCCCCGTTACCTTGCTTATATACGGAACGGTGCGGGAGGCGCGGGGGTTCGCCTCGATTACATACACTTTATCGTTATATATTACATACTGTACGTTAAGAAGCCCTATGGAACGCAAAGAGGACGCGAGCCGTCTCGTGTATTCCACCAAGGTATCCACAATCCTGCCAGAAAGCGTCTTTGCGGGGTACATCGCCATCGAGTCGCCCGAATGAATCCCCGCGCGTTCCACGTGTTCCATAACCCCTGGTATCAAAATATCCGTTCCGTCACAGATTGCGTCCACTTCCGCCTCAATCCCCTGAAGATACTTGTCGATAAGCACGGGGCTGTCGATATCCTGCGAAAGTATAAGGTTCATATAGTTCTCTACGGTGTCCTCGGAGTACGCAAGCACCATATTCTGCCCGCCGATAACATAGGACGGGCGAAGGAGTATCGGAAAACCGAGCTCCCGCGCCGCGCCGAGAGCTTCCGCAAGAGTTCGCGCCGTTCGCCCGTCGGGACGCGGAATCCCGCATTCCGAAAGCACGTGGTCAAATTTCTCGCGGTCCTCCGCCAAATCGATACTCTCCGCCGACGAGCCGAAAATCTTTATATTATTAAGGTGCAAAAATTTCGTGAGTTTTATCGCCGTCTGCCCGCCGTAGGCGACAATCACCGCCTCGGGTTTCTCCGTCTGTATGACGTTCATAACGTCCTCGCCCGTGAGCGGGTCGAAGTAGAGCCTGTCGGATATGTCGAAATCAGTCGATACAGTCTCGGGGTTGTTGTTCACAATCGCGACCTCGTACCCCAGTTTCTTGAACGCCCAGACGCAGTGTACGCTCGAATAGTCGAACTCGATACCCTGCCCGATTCGTATAGGTCCGCTCCCGAAAACGATAACCCGCTTGCTGGTGTGGTTGTGGTGGTCGATATAGTCCGCCGCTTCGTTCACGTCGTCGTAACTCGCGTAAAAATAGGGCGTCTCCGCCGCGAACTCGGCGGCGCAGGTGTCCACCGTCTTGTAGTTCGCGTACAGTTTCTCGCGGATTTTCGCCCCCGAAATCTTTAATATGTCCGCGTCGGGATAGCCGCTTTTTTTCGCCGCGAGATACAAAGAATCAGGCACAAACTCCGTATCCACCGCCTTTAGCTTGTTTTCCATATTAACAAGGTCTTTTAATTTTCCAAGAAAATAGGGGTCAATTTTCGTGATATCGTTGATTTCTTTGTAGGTGAACCCGCGTTTGACCGCCTCAAACACCGTAAAAAGGCGCGTGTCGTTTTTTGAGCCGAGCGCGGCGCGGATTTCGTCGTCCGTTTTGTCCCCAAGCGCGGGGAGGTTTAGGGTGGACATCGAGATTTCCGCCCCCCGAACCGCCTTCATCAACGCCTCGGGGAAAGTCGCGCCGATTGCCATAACCTCTCCCGTCGCCTTCATCTGCGTCCCGAGTTTCCTGTCGGCGTATATAAACTTGTCAAAGGGCCATTTCGGCATCTTGACGACGACATAATCGAGCGCGGGTTCAAAGCAACTGTTTGTCTTTTTTGTGATGCTGTTTCGGATTTCGTTAAGGCGGTATCCCACCGCGATTTTCGCCGCGATTTTCGCAATCGGGTAGCCTGTCGCCTTTGACGCGAGCGCGGACGAACGCGAAACGCGGGGGTTGACCTCGATTACCGCGTAGTCGAAGCTGTGCGGATACAGCGCGAACTGTATGTTGCACCCGCCCTCTATTTTAAGTTCCGTGATAATGCGCAGGGACGCTGTGCGGAGCATTTGATACTCCTTGTCCGACAGGGTGAGCGCGGGGGCGACGACAATCGAATCCCCCGTATGAATACCCACAGGGTCGAAGTTTTCCATACTGCACACGGTAATCACGTTTCCGCTCCCGTCCCGCATTACCTCAAACTCGATTTCTTTCCACCCCGATATATCCTTTTCGATAAGCACCTGTCTAATGGGCGAAAGCCTTAGCCCGTTTTTCGCGATTTCGCGGAGTTTCTCGGGATTTCTTGCTATTCCGCCGCCGCTCCCCCCAAGGGTAAAGGCGGGACGCACAATCACGGGATACCCGATTTCCTCCGCGAGCCTAAGCGCGCCCTCGGAAGTCGTCACCACCCCGGACGGAATGGACGGCTGCCCAATCCTCTCGAGCATTTTTTTAAAACTCTCGCGGTTCTCCGCCATATCGATTGTCTCGGGATTCGCCCCAAGAAGTTTTATCCCGCGTTCCGCCAGATACCCCTCCCCCGCGAGTTCCATCGACAGGTTAAGCCCCGTCTGCCCGCCAAGCGTCCCAAGCAGACTGTCGGGTTTTTCGATTTCTATAATCTTCTTGATAACGTCGGTGGTGAGCGGCTCAATATACACCGCGTCCGCCATATTCGCGTCCGTCATAATCGTCGCGGGGTTCGAGTTCACCAAAACGACCGACAAGCCCTCCTCTTTGAGGGCGCGGCACGCCTGAGTCCCCGCGTAGTCGAACTCCGCCGCCTGTCCGATTACGATAGGCCCGCTTCCGATTACCAACACTTTTTTTATCTCAGGATTAAGAGGCACGGTTTGCTCCTCCTTGCCTTTCTATATTTTCTATGAATTCTCTGAATAAAAACGCCGTATCCTCGGGTCCCGAACACGCCTCGGGGTGAAACTGCGCCGAAAAAGCGGGGATTTTCTTGTACTCTATCCCCTCGCAGGTCTTGTCGTGGTCGTTTATCATCGTGACGCTGGCAACGGAGGGCGAAAGTGTGCCGCCCGATACGGCGTAGCCGTGGTTCTGGCTTGTGATATAAAGACGCTGTGTGCGGATATCCAAAACGGGGTGGTTGCCCCCGCGGTGTCCGTATTTAAGCTTCTCCGTCTTTGCCCCTTGAGATATGGCGAGCAGCTGATGCCCAAGACATATCCCGAAAATAGGTATCTTGCTTTGGGCGAATTTCCCTATCTCCGCCGATATCTCGGGGAGGTCTTTCGGGTCGCCCGGACCGTTCGAGAGCATAAGCCCGTCGGGGTTGTGCGAAAGAATCTCCGAAGCCGTCGTGTACGCGGGAAAAGATATCACGTCCGCCCCCGCGTTGTTAAGCGCGCGGATAATCCCGCGTTTCGCTCCGAAATCCCAAAACGCTATTTTATATTTCGGGTTTTTCGCGTTATGGTAAATGATTTCCTTAGAGGTGACGTTTCGCACCGCGTCTTTAACCTTGTAATCCCTTAGTTTTTCCTTTATTTCATCAAGTTCTCCGTCCCTCAGTTCTTCGGGATTTTTTGACAAAAAAACGGCGGGCAACGCCCCGTAATTTCTTATGATTCTGGTGAGCTCGCGGGTGTTTACCCCCGAAAGCGCGGGTATCCCCTGCTCCGTCAGCAACCCGTCAATCGTCCCCCCAGAACGGAAATTCGACGGCTCGGCGCAGAACTCCCGCGCTATATACCCCGAAAGAGAAATTGACGAATGTTCAAAATCCTCCCGTATAACACCATAATTTCCCACAAGCGGGAAAGTCTGAATAACTATCTGTCCGTAATAACTCGGGTCGGTCAAGGTTTCCAAAAAACCCGTCATCTGAGTCGTGAAAACAAGTTCGCCGTAAGCGTCGGCAAAATCCGCCCCCGCGTACGCCCCGCAACGCACGCCCGAAAACACCTTCCCGTCCGCAAGCATCAAGCAGCCGCCCATATCGTCAGCCATACATCTCCCCCGCCCTGTTTTATCTCTCACGTGTAATCCTAATTTTATATTGTACCATTTTTTCGCTCTCAAGACAAGATAATAATTTTGTGCAAAAAAAGAGCGGAGAAAAATCCCGCCCGCTTTATTTATCTTTTTCTTCCGCCGTAAGAGCTTGTTCAAAATATTTTTAGAACCTACACTCAAAAAAATGTCAAATTCCCCTAAATATAATATAGGATTATATTTAGGGGATTATAAAAATGAAGTATCCAAGTGATTTAACTACAACACAATGGAATATAATTAAACCTTTTTTTCAAAAGAGAGAATCGGGGAAAACATCTTCAAATTCAAAGCAAACGAAAACTCATAAACGCTGTGTTATATATAAGTCAATCAACTCGGAAACTCGCGCCCCTGTGTCGTACAGCACGCTCAAAATCAACAAGTCGCGGCGACCGCTTTTTTTAGCTAAATCGGGCTTCGCGAGAACGGTCTTCACTTGCTCGGCGGTGAGATAGCCGATGTGCGGCTTCTTGTGCTTTTTCGTTCCGATAGCGATAACCTGTTCGCATTGTAAGAGATATGACGGTTCGCTCTCCTGCACATAGCGGAAAAACGCGTGAATCGCGGCAAGCCGCTGGTTGCGGGTCGCCGCGCTGTTTTCCCTCTCTGTTTCGAGCCAGCCCAGAAACTCCGTTATGAAGTCAGCGTCGAATTGTTTGACAGCGAGTTTCTCAATGCTAAGTTTTTTAACTTCTTTGCAAAAACCAAGCAGCAACAGAAACGTATCGCGGTACGATTTTATAGTGTTGGTGCTTACGCTTTGCTGTCCCGGAAGTTCCTCCGAGAGGAAGCCTGTCATATATTTAGCGAAATCAGTCGTCGCCATAGTCGCCCTCCCACAGCGGAAATTTAGGCAGTTTACGGCGAAAGTGTGCCTCAAATCGTGCAGACGCGGCCCTTTGTCCTTGCCGACGTGCGAAATTCCGGCATCCTCAAGAAATTTTCTATATGCGCCGTAGAGTGAATGACCATCATAAAAGTTTCCCGAGGGAGTAGGAAAGAACGGGCTGTCTTTATCAGACGCACCGACAAGTTCTTTTTCGGCATAAACGGCGAGTTGATTTTTGAATTCGGGGTGAAGCGGTATCAGCCTGTCTTTCCCGAATTTCGAGTCAAGTACCGTTAGTACTCCGTCATCAAGGTCAACATCGCGTATACGTAACCTTGTTACTTCGGCGCGGCGCAATCCGCAAGCCTAACGCGCGCTTGACGTACATACTTGCTGAGAGTCGTGTCAAAAGTCCCTTTCCTTTGCCCGCCCCACGCGTTTTTAGAAGGACACACAAATATATACGGGGAATCAATTTGCGGACGACCGTATTTCAGATAATCGATGATTGCCTGGCCAACGTCCTCCGGCAAAGGTAGTGAGACGGGTTCCCCTGTTTTCGTCGTTCCTATACGGCTGCCGCGCCAGTCTACGCTGTCTAAACGCAAATCGAATATGTCTTTTTGTCGAAGCCCTAACCGCGCCAAGTATCTTTTCGATGTTGCCTGGCTTCCATACAGAAACGATGTTCGCTAATCTGTATTTGTGTCCCTGCGGGAACAACGGAACGATGTCCGTTGTGATAATCTTTTTATCTAACAGAAACCGCGCGAAATGTTTCAGGGAGTAAATGTAGAACGATATAGTGGAACGGCTGTAGCCGTCACTTGCGTTCAGATACCCGACAACATCCTTATCCGTTATTTCCTCGAATTTTCTCCCAATCTGAAAGGTATCTCATAAACCCGCGTACAGCGCTGACGTGTCCATATATGGTAGCATCAGCGTATCCCGGTTGTCGACGAAGGGTGGTCAGGAACGCCGCTTAGTGCGAAATAGTCCATCAGTTTTACCGCACGCCGCGCTATTGCTTGCGTCGGCGTCCATTGACAAGCCTGCAATTCAGAATCTACAGGGTAAATATCCGCGAGAAATTGATGCGCAAAGTCTATCTTATACGTTCCTTGTCCTCGTTCAGCGGCGTATTCAACCAGTTTCATCTCTATCCGTGCGTATGCCTTGCAAGTGACGCCCGCCCTCCCACTTTTCCCCATCGCTTCGGAAAACTTCTCCCCGAATTCCATAAACCTCATTTCTTTCACCATTTTTCTCTCCTCCATAGTAATAAAATTTATTATGGAAAGAGTATTTTTTGTTAGGTGTCAATTTATACGTGTTCGCTAAAATTACTTTCCATAATTACTTTCCAGCCATAAGAACCATTATGTGTTGCAACACATAACGGTTCAAGAACGGAGAGTATCCCACCGAGTATTACTGCCAATGTTTCCATTATATGGCGGTGACTGGATTCAGGAAATGGTATCTCTCGATTCTCGTCCTAGGCGCGGAGTTTCTGTACTATGAAATCGAATGGGACGACGAGGACAACGTCGCAGACCTGTCAAATTATAACACAGACTTAGAGAAATACGCAAGTCTTGACGCGCAAATAAAAGCCGCCGAAAAGGAGAAAGACGCAATTAAGCAAAAAATTCAAATGGCAATGGGTAAGGCGGAAATCGGCGAATCGGAAAGCTATAAGGTGACATGGAAAACGTCCCTAACTAAACTTTGGGGTTTGCATATATCGTTCCGTTCAAAAATAAAGGAACTTCCGAAGAGCAATTCATACTCGGATACAAAGGTATGATACAGCTTGCCCTACGCGCTGGGGCGTATAAAAATAGTAACGCAATCGACATTCGTACGGGAGAACTTAAAAGTTACAACCGTCTGACCGAAGAAATCAACATCGATTTTATCCAAGACGACGAAGAACGCGCAAAAGCCAAAATTATCGGCTGGGCTGGATATCTCGAACTTTCGGGCGGATTCAAAAGAACTATTTACACGAGCGTAAAAGGAATTAAAGCACACGAGCTGAAACACCAAAAAGGCGAAAACCGAGGTTGGGGTTGGAAAAATCTTCCCGAATCTATGGAGCGAAAAACCGTACTCCGCAAACTCATTTCGGTAATGTCATAAAATAGTTGAAACATCAAAAACCCTACCAAAGAAAAACGTATTTATGAATGTTCCAACAACAGCCTTATGAATGCTTTTGTCTTTCGAAAAACATATGGTTTTACGACAGAGTCT
>BNUF01000003.1 GCA_025997155.1 Clostridia bacterium | reverse complement strand
CCCTTGTTATAGCCCAGTCTTTTTCCCGCTTGTCCGCCTTGATTTTACCCGCTTTGATGAGCTTGTCACGTTCAGATTTTATTCGTTTTAGAAGCTCTTCGGCGGGTTCGTCGTTTTCGTCTTGCGGTACAAGTTTGCCGCTCATCGCAAGGGAGAGGATTTTTTGTTTTGCGGAAGTTACGGCGGTCTGCAAGTCGGATTTATTGCGTTCGATTTCGTCTATGACTGCGAAAGCGGATTTTATTGCATCAACTATGCGGTTTTGCTCGGCGAGGGGCGGGAGGGGAATAGCAATCTTTCTTAAAGATTCAAGTCCAACTGTCTTCTGTGCTATGCCGGTTGCCAACACATCGCATTGTTGCTTAACCATATCAGCATTAAGAAACAAAGACAAAAAAATACTGTCAATTATACACGGACGTAACAAAGCGATATGTCGTTGAAAGCAGAAAGGTTCAGACGTTTCTACACTAATTGGAATTCCATAAGAACCAGTAACGGTGAAAAGCACATCACCCTTATATGGCTTTCGAGTCCAAGTCAAACTGTCATAATAATTCTGGCTAACGTGTCGCGCATTGTCAAAGATGATTACCCCACTTCGAACATCTGAAATAACAAGAAAAGGAATCCCAGTCTCGGATTGTGGGGGTGGCTGATGGTCACCATCAGAAATGACAGTTGTAATCTGTGATAAGTTTACCCAACGCCAGCTAATGGGAATATCAAACTCCCCATAATGTGATTTATCGGAAGATGTAGTAGACGATTTTACCTTATCTGCTTTGATTTTGCCCTCTTTGATAAGTTTCTGTTTTTCTTTTTTGATACGCTCCAAAAGAACGCTTGCAGGTTCGTCATTTGGGTCTTGTGGCACAAGTTTGCCGTGTATGGCAAGGTCAAGGATTTTTTGGCGCAGTTGCTTTGTGTTCATTCGTCCACATCTCCTATTAGAGTTTCGAGCTTGCCGACATCCACCGCAATTGCCGCGGATTTATCCTTGATTGTTTCGAGCAGTTTTGCAAGGGTAAAATCTTCCTCGTCTATCCCGCCTTTTAACCAAGTGATGTCAAGGCTCGTTTTGTCACGGGAAATTCGTGTTGTGTTCGACGAAGCCGATAACGACAAGCCGAAAATGAAGTGGGATTTTCACTCGTTTTTGCAGACGATTCAAATAATCCTCGGCTTTGCGCTGACGGACGAGGCTCAACCTCTCCGCATCCGCAAAGAGTGTTCAAAAGTCTATTGCGCGACTGACCCGCGTTCGCAGTTTTGTAGTCACGACTGCAAGAACCGTTACGGAGTGAGAAAAAGCAGAAACAAGCCCAACACCGATTAGGGGTCAGGCTTGCTCCTGCTTTGAGTTTTTGGTTACGTTCCGTATACGAGTTCCGTAAGGATTTTGCAGCTTCGTCTATTTCGCGGCATAGCGGGTATAATCGTTCTGTCAACAGAAGTTTCGAGTACAGAATAGGGCGATGCTCTTTGAGATAACGCTTGTGCATTAGTCCGTACTTGCCAAGCGGTTCCGTATTCGGAGGTTTGCTGAGTGCGATATTAGGGAGTAAATAGTCCTCGACGCGGGAATAAGTTAGGTTCATATGCAGTTCCTTTCTCGCGCGTCATACGCGCCGCGCAATCGAAATGTACTGCAAACAGGTCGAATGCGCTATGTTGTAGTAGTGTTTCTTTGAAACACCCTTTACAGCATAGCGCATTTCAGGCGGGATTTTTTTTATTTACTGAAATCTTTGGGGTCGTAGTACCCGCTGTCAAAAATTTCTTGTTGTATGTTGTCTTTCGTTATGGTTATGACAGGAAGTTCAATCGTCGGAATCGGTTTGCTTGCTCCTGTGTCGGTGGTTGAGGTTGTGGCGACAGTTTCGCCTTTAAGCGCGGAAACGGCGGCGTCTGTGGCTAATTGGCTTAATTTTCGCAAATCTTTAAGTACGGTCATAGACTGCTTGCCGTCAAGTATATACTGGATAGAGTCTTTGTCCGCGTCCTGTCCCGTGATATAGTATTTTTCAACTTTGCCCGCGAAAACGTCCGAGATGGCTCTTGCGGTAATATCGTTTCCCGCGAGTATATAGACTGTAGCTTTAGACGAATAAGGGTTCAGCAAATCCGCCTCCGCCTTTGTCCTTGCAAGCCCGTATTCCCAGTTTGTGGAAATTTGAGATATTATCATAGTCAAATTGTCGCGGGTAAGTTCGTTGACAGACGAGAGAGCTTGAGCGGCTTGTGAGTTTTGTATAATAAAAGTGCCGTCGGCGATTTTCGGCTGAAGAACTTTCCACGCTCCTTCAAAGAACAGAAAAGAGTTTTCGTCGGACGCGGGGCCGCTGTATAAATAGAGGGGGTTGCCCGTTCCCTCCGCTTGAGAGATTAGGTAGTTTCCCTGCGCCTCTCCGACGGCGTTCGTATCAAATCCGACGATATAGTCAAGGGCGTCCGTATGCATAATAGGGCGGTCATACGCGATAGTGGTGATTCCCGCTTTTTTCGCGTCCTCAATCTCCGACGCCGCCGCAACTCCGTCGTTGGCGCAAATCAAAAGAACCTTAACGCCCTTTGATATAAAGTCGTGGGCGTACTCTTTTTCGGCGAACGGCGAACCTTGCGCGAAAATTATCTTGTGGCTTATTCCCTTTTCTTTCAGAGCTTTATCAAGGTATGGTTCTTCTTGAGTCCAACGCGGAAGTTCTCTTGTGGGAAGAATTACGCCGACCTGAAGAGCGTCGTCTTGATTACCGTTATTCGTACCTGTTGTCGGCGCGCAAGCCGTGAGAAGCGCTAACGCAATAAGAGCAGTGAAAATTTTCTTCATTACAAAATCTCTCCCTTGTCCCTACCATAATAATAACCGCAAATTACCCCTACATAATACTATATTTTGTTTCGTTTTGTCAATAAGCAAAAATCCGAATCAAACACGTTTACGACTTTTTCCATATAGGGCAGCAAATCCCTCGGCACGTTTTCGCAGCCGATTAGACGCGCCTTGAACCCTTGGCGTTCCGTCAGCAAATCGTGGAGAGCGTCTAAATTTTTCCCGTACCACTCGGGAAATTCAAGATGGTCGCTTAGAAGTTCGTGTATATCGGAAACGCTTTTACAGTTTGAAAAATCAATCTCGATATTTTCCATATTTCACCTACAAATAGTCGTCGGGGCGGGTGTTTGCGCGTCCGAAAGAATACAGAACAGCCTGTACAATCCTTGCGGACGCGTTGCCGTCGCCAAAGGGATTTTTGGCGTTTTGCATCTTTTCGTACAAAGTTTTGTCGCCGAACAGTCTGCTTGCGGCGGCGTATATTTCGTCCTCGTTTACCCCCGCGAGAAGGAGTGTCCCCGCCGCCACGCCCTCGGGGCGTTCGGTGACGTTGCGAAGGACAAGCACAGGCACGTTAAAGGAGGGCGCCTCCTCCTGAATCCCGCCCGAATCCGTGAAAATAAGGAACGAACGGCTCATAAGGTTGTGCATATCGTTTATGTCAAGGGGGTCGACCAGGTGGATTCGCGGGTGAGAGTCCAAAAGGGCGTGTACGGTTTTTTGGACGGCGGGGTTCAGGTGAACGGCGTACACAAGTTCCGCGTCCGCATGTTCGTCAACGATACGCCTTGCGGCGCGGCATATGTTTTCTAACGGTTCGCCCAAGTTTTCGCGCCTGTGTGCCGTCATCGCGATAATCTTTCTTGAAAAATCAAGATTGTTCAGGGTTTTTTCGCCGAATACATAATCTTTACGAACAGTATTTTTTATACAGTCAATTGCGGTATTTCCCGTTACAAAGATACTCTCCCTCGGGGTATGCTCGCCCAGCAAATTCTCCCTTGCCGCCTTTGTCGGCGAAAAATGCAAATCCGCCAGCCGCCCGACAAGCTGTCGGTTCATCTCCTCGGGATAGGGCTGTTCTTTGTCATAGGTGCGAAGCCCCGCCTCCACGTGCCCGACTTTAACGTGTGAATAAAAGGACGCTAGAGCCGCCGCGAACGTCGTCGTCGTGTCCCCGTGAACAAGGCACAAATCGGGCTTTTCCTTTTCAAAAATCCCGCAAAGTCCGTTCGTCACCGCCGAGGTAATCCCCGAAAGAGTTTGCCCCTCTTTCATTATGTCAAGGTCGTATTTGGGGGATATGCCAAAAATATCCAAAACTTGGTCGAGCATTTGCCTGTGCTGCGCCGTCACGCACACGACGCTTTCGGTGTGTTCCTCCAGTTTTTTCACGAGAGGGGCCATTTTGATTGCCTCGGGGCGTGTCCCAAAAACGCTTATTACTTTCAGTTTGTCCATTTCTACCCCTTTTTTCTAAGCGCGAAACAGTAGGATATGTCTTTTTTTAACGTTATAATTTGGGCTATCTCAAAGCCGTTTTGTGCCGCCGCGCTCTTTAAGTCGTCGAGGGTGTATTTCGCGAACTCGTATTTTGTGAACGGAAAACTCTCCAAAAATTTGACGGTATACACCGCGTTGAAGAAAGTCCCGCCGTTTTTGAGGACGCGCCGTATCTCCGACAACCCCGCGTCTATGTTTTTCCAAAAATAAATCGTGTTCACCGTGTAAATTTTGTCGAAAAAGCAGTCGCCGAAACTCATACGGGCGACGTCGCCCGTCATAAGCGACATACTCCCGCCGTCTATAAACTTTTCGTTGCGTTTGTTCGCCATACCCAGCATATCCGCCGACATATCGACGCCGTAAAACCGACACCGCACCGCCTTTGCCAGTTTTTGTATAACGTACCCGTTCCCGAATCCCACGTCAAGCACCGTGTCCCCGTCCGAAAGGTTAAGGGCGCAGATAACCCCCTTGTACTGTCTTTGGTTCATTATGTTCATTATAAACGTGGACAACACTCCGCCAAGCCCCCGCGGGTTTTTGAACTGCCCGCCGACATATTTGATTGGGTTCATAAACCTCTCCTTTTTCCGTATGAAACCATTATAACAGATACTCTAGAGATTTTGTAAAAAAATATGTATAAAATTTATAAAAATACCAAAAATATCTTTGTAAATCCACTATGAAAAGTTGGAAGGAGATTTAATATGGCTAATTTAAGTCACAGCGAGCTTAATTCCGTGCGGGAGGTGGTCACGGCACACCTCACATCGGCGTCAAAACTCGGAGCTTACGCGGACGCTTGCCCCGACCCGCAAATCAAACAAATGTTCACACAGGCGAGCACACAGGCGAAACAAAGCGCGAACAGCCTTATTCAAATGTTATAGGAGGAAACGATATGCAGGACATTCAGGAAAAAGATATGGTTCTTGACGTGCTTACCGCCACAAAGGCGAGTATCGGCTCATACGCGAAAGTCATCACGGAATGCGCCGACCCCGCGCTGCGCAGTTCGTTCCAGAAAATGCGCGACGGCGACGAGAAGTTTCAGTACGACCTCTTCAAGATAGCGGAGCAAAAGGGTTACTACACGCTCCCCCCGACGGCGACGGCGCAGGAGATGAGCCAGATTAAGACGGCGTTGGCGAACTCGTCAATGCAGACCGTGAACAGTATGATGTGACAGGCAGGCGGCGGAAAAATTTTCTTCCGCCGCCTGTTTTTTGTTTCATAAAATGTACTTGACGATTCAGCGAAAATATATTACACTTTTATGTAATAAAGAACGATGACGTTCCGGCTTTGCGGGGGCGTTTTGCGCGTTTTACGGCGCGTCCCCCAAGGCTAGGACGCGCCGTATAAATTGGAGGGTTTACTGTATGAGAAATTATTCAAGGGAAGACATAGTAAGAATCGTGAAGGAGCAGGACGTGAAGTTTATCCGTATGCAGTTCACGGACATTTTCGGACAGCTCAAAAACGTCGCGATAACCGACTCGCAGCTCGAACGCGCTCTTGACAACAAGATTATGTTTGACGGCTCGTCAATCGAGGGGTTTGTGCGTATCGAGGAATCCGATATGTACCTATGGCCTGATATAAACACCTTTGAGATACTTCCGTGGAGACAACAGCAGGGCAAAGTCGCGCGGTTTATCTGCGACGTTCACAAGACGAACGGCGAACCGTATGACGGCGACCCCCGCTGTATACTCAAAAAGGTTATTAAACGCGCAAGCGATATGGGTTTCGAGTTCAACGCTGGCCCCGAGCTCGAGTTCTTCCTCTTTAACACGGACGAAAAAGGTTTGCCGACGACGATAACGCACGACGACGCGGGATACTTCGACCTAGGCCCCGTTGACCACGGCGAGGACGCGCGCCGCGACATATGCCTTGCCCTCGAGCAAATGGGCTTTGAAATCGAGGCGTCTCACCACGAGGTTGCGGAGGGACAGCACGAAATCGACTTCAAATACGGCCCCGGTCTGGCGACCGCCGACAATATCATGACCTTCAAACTTGCCGTAAAAACCGTCGCAAAACGCCACGGACTTCACGCCACGTTTATGCCTAAACCGATTTTCGGCATCAACGGCTCGGGTATGCACACGAATATGTCCCTTTTCAAAAACGGGGAAAACGCGTTCTATGACCCAGACGACGCGAACCAGTTAAGCGCTATCGCGTACAGCTATATCGGCGGACTCCTTTCCCACGTTAAAGCTATGGCGTCAATCACGAACCCCCTCGTAAACTCCTACAAAAGACTCGTACCCGGCTATGAAGCTCCTTGCTATATCGCGTGGTCGGCGTCAAACCGCAGCGCGTTAATCCGTATCCCGGGAACACGCGGCGCGGGTACTCGCGTCGAGCTGCGCTGCCCCGACCCGTCCGCCAACCCGTACTTGAATCTCGCGGTTTGCCTGGCGGCAGGGCTTGACGGTATCGAAAAGAACCTCCAAGCGGGCACGCCGACCGACACCAACATCTTCCACCTCACCCCCGCCGAAAGAGAAACTATGGGAATCGAAAGCCTCCCAGGCAACCTCCACGACGCAATCGAGGCGACAAAAGCCGACCCGTTCATCAAAGAAGTCCTGGGCGAACACGTGTTCAAAACATACGTTAAGGCGAAAGAACACGAATACGACCAGTACAGGATTCGGGTAAGCCAATGGGAACTTGATAGCTATATGAGAAAATACTAAATAGATTTACCGATACCGCAAAGGGCTGCGCCGAAAAGTACAGCCCTTTTGGGTGTCTTATCGTGCAAAGCGCATATCTGATTACGTTTCAGGTGGGGTTATGAGGGTTATAAGTTTATTTTCGGGTGCGGGCGGTTTGGATTTGGGTTTCAAAAAAGCGGGGTTTGAGATTGCCGCCGCGAATGAATACGACAAGACTATTTGGGAAACTTACGAAAAGAACCACAACGCGGCGCTTCTAAAGGAAGATATACGAAACCTTGACGGAAGTGATTTTCCAAACGATATCGACGGGATAATCGGCGGGCCTCCGTGCCAGTCGTGGAGCGAGGCGGGCGCGCTTCGGGGGGTTGACGACCCTAGGGGTAAGCTTTTTTACGAGTATATCCGCATACTTCGGCAAAAAAAGCCGAAATTTTTCCTTGCCGAAAATGTGAGCGGAATGTTGGCGGGACGAAACAAAAAAGCCGTTGACGGGATTATTTCGGATTTTCAAAGCGAGGGGTACTCCCTTTTTATAAAATTGCTTAACGCCAACGATTACGGTGTCGCGCAGGATAGGAAAAGGGTTTTTTACGTGGGATTTCGGAAAGATTTAGGCGTATCCTTTGAGTTTCCAGAACCTCTTTCGTATAAGCCCGTTTTCAAAGATGTAATATATGATTTGCGGGATACCGCCGTTTCGGCGGGAGATAAATGCGTTGTTCCGAATCATGAATATTTTGTCGGAAGTTATTCGACGATTTTTATGAGCCGAAACCGTGTGCGGACGTGGGAAGAACCCGCGTTTACCGTGCAAGCGTCCGGGCGGCAATGCCAGTTGCACCCCCAAGCTCCGATAATGCCTAAGATAGAAAAAAACCTCAATAAATTCGCCGACGGGTACGAGGATTTATACAGGCGGCTTACAGTCAGAGAGTGTGCTAGGGTACAGGGTTTTCCCGACGATTTCGTGTTTTATTATAAATCTTTGCAAGACGGATATAAAATGGTCGGAAACGCCGTGCCGATAGATTTGGCTTATTCGGTCGCGTCAAAGATAAAACGGTACATAGATTAGGGAGGTGGGGACGTGGGCGAGGTGATAATCGCCTTTTCGGGGGAGGAAGTCGTGCGGCGGGTGTACACGATTTTGGACTCGGCGGGGATAAAGGTTTTTCGGGCGTGTTCGTCTAAGTTTGAGCTGTTTGACGCTCTGGCGCATATAGACAGGGCGGTGGTCGTGACGGGATTCAAACTCTCGGGCGAGACGGTGAGTCAGATTTACGATGACGTTCACGAACACGCGGGGCGGCAATGCGGGTTTGTCGCGATTACGACGCCCGAACAAAGGGACTTGATTGAGAACGAGAATATTTTGGTTCTGACGACGCCCGTATCGAAGTACGAACTTGTGCGTTCCGTGGGTATGTTTGGCGGGGTTGTCGAGGAAGCGAAGAACATATTGATTAATTGGTACTATATGAGCGAAAGCCAAGCACACAGGTACATACAAAAACTCAGCATGGATTCAGGGACAAAACTTGAAGAAGTGGCGAAAACTATCATAGAGAGCGGGATATAAAATGCGTATTAACGAGAATTTTAATAAATTACGGCAAAATTACCTGTTCGCGGAAGTGAATAACAGGGTCAAGGCATACGAGGCGGGGGGTAAAAAGGCGATACGCCTGGGAATCGGGGACGTGACGCTGCCTTTGCCTCAGGCGGTGCTTGACGCGCTGCACAAGGCGACGGACGAAATGGGGCATAGCGATACTTTCAAGGGATACGCGGAGTATGAGGGGTACGGCTTTTTGCGCCGCGCTATCGCGGAAAACGACTACAACGGCAGAGGGATTGACATAGGTTACGAAGAAGTGTACGTAAGTGACGGAGCTAAAAGTGACACCGCGAACATAACGGACTTGTTCGCGGCGGATAACGCCGTCGCGATTTGCGACCCCGTGTATCCTGTATATAATGACACGAACGTGCTTAACGGGCGGGAAATCGTGCTTATGCCGTGTTCGGAGACTAACGGTTTTTTGCCGGAGATTCCAGACAAAAAAGTTGACATAATATACCTCTGCTTCCCGAATAACCCGACAGGGCAGACCGCCCCAAAGGAGTACCTTCAGAACTGGGTGGATTACGCCAACAAAACCAACGCCCTGCTGCTTTTTGACAGCGCGTATGAGGCGTATGTCCGCGAAGAGGGCGTACCGCGCAGTATATTTGAGCTCGAGGGTGCGCGGACCTGCGCGATTGAATTCCGCAGTTTTTCCAAGACGGCGGGGTTTACGGGCGTTCGCTGTGCCTACACCGTTATCCCGAAAGAACTTACCTTCGGCGGGTTTAATGTCGGACAGCTCTGGAGCAGGCGGCTCGCCACAAAGTTTAACGGCGTCGCCTATATCATTCAGCGCGGGGCGCAGGCGGTGTACTCCGATTTAGGCAAGGCGCAGATTGCGAAAAACATAGACTACTATATGAACAACGCGAAACTTATCCGCGAGGCGCTTAACAAACTGGGACTGCCCACCTACGGAGGAAAGAACGCGCCGTATATATGGTTCAAGTCGAGCCGCCCGTCGTGGGACACTTTCGACACTTTCCTTAACGACGCGGGGGTTGTGACGACTCCGGGCGTCGGATTCGGAGCTTGCGGAGAGAACTATATCCGTATGACGTCTTTTGGAAGTTTGGAAAACACGATGGAAGCCATAGAACGGCTCGCGTCCGTTAAAATATAAACAGAAACAGGGGTATAAGATATGGTAGGTTTACCTGAAAAACAAGGTATGTACGACCCGTCCTTTGAAAAAGATTCTTGTGGTATCGGTTTTATTTGCAGCATAAAAGGGGAGAAGTCGCACAAAAACATTGACGACGCGCTGACCCTCCTCACGAATATGACCCACAGGGGCGGCGTCGGGAGCGAGGTTGACTCCGGCGACGGCGCGGGGATTCTCCTGCAGATTCCGCACAAATTTTTCAAGAAGGCGAGTGTCGCCGAGGAACTGGATTTGCCCGAACGCGGGGAGTACGGCGTGGGTATGCTCTTTTTGTCGCCCGACGAACCTGTCCGCAAACAGGGGCTTGCGCTGCTTGAAAATATTATAAACGAAGAAAAGCAGAAACTTTTGGGATACCGCAACGTACCCGTGCAGACGCAGAGTGCGGGGAAATCCACGCGTGAGACAATGCCTTATATGCTCCAGGTGTTTATCGGACGCGGAGAGAACGCCGCGAACGAACTTGATTTCGAACGCGCGCTGTATGTTATCAACAAACGCTCCGAACGCGAGATTCGCGGGGGGGAGGGTTTTTCCGACTCGTATTTCTATTTCGCGAGCTTGTCCTGTAAGACGATTGTCTACAAGGGTATGCTCACGCCGAAACAGCTGGGCGAGTTCTATATGGATTTGAAAGACCTTGATATGGAAACGTCCCTTGCGCTGGTACATTCGCGGTTTTCGACGAATACTTTCCCGAGCTGGGAACGCGCCCACCCCAACCGCTACATTATCCACAACGGCGAAATCAATACTATAAGAAGTAATATAAACTGGATGGAAGCGAAACAAAAGCAGATGAGCCACCCTGATTTTGACGTGTCAAAGATAAACCCCGTCCTTAGCCCCTACGGCACGGATTCGGCTATGCTCGACAATTTCGTGCAGCTCCTTTATTTGTCTGGGTTGTCGCTCCCCGAGGCGTTGGCGAGTGCAATCCCCGAGCCGTGGGAAAACGACACGGCTATGCCCGCCGACAAACGCGCTTTTTATGAGTACAACAGCTGCATAAACGAGGCGTGGGACGGTCCCGCCGCCGTTTGTTTCACAGACGGCGCGGTTATCGGCGCGACTCTTGACAGAAACGGGCTTCGCCCCGCGCGATATTGCGTGACGAAAGACGGGCGGGTTATCCTTGCGTCCGAGACGGGCAGTCTGTTTTTGCCGCAGGAGGACGTACTCTCGACAGACGTACTCCGCGCGGGGAAAATGCTTGTGATTGACACCGTAAAGGGCGAAATCATCGAGGACAGCGAACTTAAGGGTAACATTGCGGCGAGCCACCCGTACAGGGACTGGGTGTCAAAGATTATCCCCCTCAAGGATTTCGGCGCGAATATTAAGGCGGAGCGGGCGGCGGAGGAGCTGCCGTTTATCACCCGTCAGCGTATCTTTGGGTACACGTGGGAGGACATAAACTTTTTGTTCAAAAAGATTGTCGAGCAGGAGGAAGACCCGATTACAGCAATGGGGACGGACGCGCCTCTTGCCGTTTTCTCCGACCGCCCGCAGCTTTTGTACAACTATTTCAAGCAAATGTTCGCGCAGGTGACAAACCCGCCGATTGACGCGATTCGTGAAAAAATCGTCACCTCAAGCATAATGTATCTTGGGAGCAACGGCAATATTCTGGAAAAATCGGGCGGGCATTGCAATAAAATACGCCTTGAATCACCGATTATCTCCGATTCCGAACTTCTTAAGATTAAGAACATAGACGCGCCTGATTTCAAGGCGGTCACACTTTCGATTCTTTTTGACAATAAAAAGCAGACGCTTGAACACGCGCTGCAAGTTTTGTTCAAAAAGGCGCAGGAGGAGATTATACAGGGAGCGAACATAATCGTACTTTCCGACAGGGGAGCGAACGAGGAAAACGTTCCGATGCCCGCACTTTTGGCGGTTGCGGGACTTCACCACAACCTCATACGCCACGGTTTGCGGCTTAACGCGAAAATTGTTCTGGAGTCGGGCGAACCGCGTGAGGTGCATCATTTTTCTGTACTCGTGGGATATGGCGCGTCCGCCGTCAATCCGTATATGGCATACGAAAACATACGGTATATGTCGGAAAACTCTATGATTGCGAAGGACGCGGAGGACGCAATCGGGATATACAAAGACGCGATGACTAAAGGCATCATAAAAATAATGTCAAAAATGGGTATCTCAACCGTGCAGAGTTACCACGGGGCGCAGATTTTTGAAGCTCTGGGTATTCACGAACACGTTGTCGAAAAGTATTTCACAGGCACTGTCACGCGTATCGGCGGCTTGCGCATAGGCGACATACAGGACGAGACTTTGCTTAGGCACAAGGCGGCTTTTGACGCGCCGAAGTTTGACGACACCCTTGATTCGTCGGGCGACTTCAAATGGAGAGCGGGCGGCGAGTATCATATATTTAATCCCGAGAGTATCACCTTGTTACAACAGGCGTGCCGCGAGGGGGATTACTCAAAGTACAAAGAGTTTGCGAAACTTGTGAACGAACAGAACAAAAAAGAGTCGAACATTCGCGGTATGCTTGAGATTCGCGGGATTGAAAAACCTCTGCCCCTCTCCGAAATCGAGGACGTTTCCTCCATTGTAAAACGGTTTAAGACGGGAGCTATGAGTTACGGCTCAATCAGCAGAGAGGCCCACGAAACTATGGCAATCGCCATGAACCGAATAGGCGGGAAAAGCAACAGCGGCGAGGGCGGCGAAATCCCCGAGCGTCTCCACCCGAAACGCGGCGAGGAATCCAAATGCAGCGCAATCAAACAGGTTGCGTCGGGGCGTTTCGGCGTTACCCTTGAATATTTGCAAAGCGCTAAGGAAATTCAGATAAAAATGGCGCAAGGCGCTAAGCCGGGCGAGGGCGGGCATTTGCCGGGCGGCAAGGTGTACCCGTGGATTGCTAAGGCGCGTCACTCGACCCCGGGCGTCGGGCTAATCTCGCCCCCGCCCCACCACGATATCTACTCTATCGAGGACTTGGCGCAGTTAATCCACGACCTCAAGAACTCCAACACAGCCGCAAGAATCAGCGTGAAACTGGTGTCCGAGGCGGGTGTTGGCACAATCGCCGTCGGCGTCGCGAAAGGGCTTGCGGACGTAATCCTCATAAGCGGGTATGACGGAGGAACGGGGGCGGCCCCCCACACCAGCATACGCCACACGGGTTTGCCGTGGGAGCTGGGCGTCGCCGAGGCGCATCAAGCTCTTTTGTTAAACAATCTCCGCAACCGCGTGCGTATCGAAACGGACGGAAAGCTGCTCACGGGGCGTGACGTGCTTATCGCGGCGTTACTTGGCGCGGAAGAATACGGATTCTCAACAGGCCCGCTTATCGCAATGGGCTGTGTTATGATGCGCGTCTGCAACCTCAACACCTGCCCTGTCGGAATCGCGACACAAGACCCGCGCCTTCGCGCAAACTTCTCCGCCAAACCCGAATATGTCGAAAACTTTATGAAATTTATCGCGGAGGACTTGCGCGAATGGATGAGCAAAATCGGCGTTCGCACGGTTGACGAGCTTATCGGGCATGTGGAAAAACTTAAGCCCAAAAAGCCGAAACACAACACAAAGGCGCAAACCGTGGACTTGCTCGCCCTGCTTTATCAACCGAAGATTACCGCCCACGAGGAAGAAAGATTTTGCGAGGCGGACCACCGCCAAGACCACCGAATCGGCGAAACGCTTGATTGCAGCACCCTTGTCCCGCTCGCGGGCAAAACCCTTGGGGACGGAAAACGCAAGACCAACGCCCGAATCTCGATTAACAGCGTGAACCGCACCGTGGGAGCGATACTCTCGGGCGAAGTCTACAAGAAATTCGGCGCAGAGGGTTTGCCCGAGGATACCGTGTACCTGAATTTTTACGGCTACGCGGGGCAAAGTTTCGGCGCGTTCCTAATCCGCGGAATTACGCTGAACCTTGACGGACAGGCGAACGACTATGTGGGGAAATCTCTTTCGGGCGGCAAAATCATCATCTCCCCCAACGGGCTCGGCTCGGACAAAAATATCGTCGCGGGCAACGTCTGCCTGTACGGCGCGACATCGGGCGAGGCGTATATCAACGGGCTTGCGGGCGAGCGTTTCGCGATACGAAACAGCGGCGCGTCCGCCGTCGTGGAGGGAATCGGAAGCCACGGTTGCGAGTATATGACGGGCGGTATCGTCGTCGTCCTTGGAGCGGTCGGGAAGAATTTCGGCGCGGGTATGTCGGGCGGAATCGCCTATGTGCCGCGTGACGCCGAGCTTTCCTCCGCCGACATAAAAAGCGGCAGTCTCCTAATCGAAGAAATGAACGAACACGATATAGAAACTTTTAGAAATCTCGTTCTCAAACACACCGCTGAAACGGAGAGCGTTCTAAGCACAAAAATCGTTCAGAACCCCGATTTCCACAAAGGATTCCTAAAGGTTATCCCGAAACGGTACAAAGAGGTCATCGACACCTACGAAAAGTACAAAGCACAGGGTTTGCCCGACGACGACGCGAAACTCGAAGCGTTCAACGAATTGAACAAATAGGAGGATATATATGGGCAAAGCAACAGGTTTTTTGGAGTTTAGGAGAGCAACGCCCGCGGACAATCCTCCCGCCTTGCGTATCGAGAGTTTCGCGGAGTTTCACAATCATATGGACGTTGAAAAACTGCGGATACAATGCGCGCGGTGTATGGACTGCGGAGTGCCGTTTTGTCACACAGGGCTTGCGCCAGACAAAGGCGGCATAGGCTGTCCGCTTAACAACCTCATTCCCGAGTGGAACGACCTTGTGTACAAAGGGAATATCCCCGAGGCGTACCGCCGATTAAGCAAAACAAGCAACTTCCCCGAGTTTACGGGGCGTGTCTGCCCCGCTCTCTGCGAGGGGTCATGCACGGCGGGGCTTATACTTGAGCCTGTCGCCATAAAAAACGCCGAGGTTCATATAATCGACTATATGTATGAACACAACCTAATCAAACCGTATGTCCCGCAAACACGCACGGGCAAAACCGTCGCCGTTGCGGGCGCCGGCCCGGCGGGGCTCGCCGCCGCCGACACCCTCAACAAACTGGGACATTCCGTCACGGTGTACGAACGCGACGACCGCGTTGGCGGGCTTCTTATGTACGGTATCCCGAATATGAAACTTGACAAAAAAATTATTGACCGCCGCGTGAATCTTATGAAAGAAGAGGGCGTACAATTTGTCACAAATACGGAGATTACCGACTTAGGGGAGCTTCGCGGGAGATTCGACGCCGTCGTACTCTCAACAGGGGCAAGAAAACCGCGTCCGCTTAGCGTACAGGGCAGCGACTTAAGCGGCGTTTACTATGCCGTGGATTTCCTCAAAGCCGCGACAAAAAGTTATCTCGACTCAAGCGCGGAGCATATAGACTGCAGCGACAAAAACGTTATAGTCGTGGGCGGCGGCGACACAGGCACGGACTGCGTCGCGACCTCAATCCGTTTGGGGGCGCGTTCCGTCACTCAACTTGAAATTATGGACAAACTCCCCGAAAAACGTAACGACCGCAACCCGTGGCCGACTTTCCCCCGCGTCCTCAAAACCGACTACGGACAGGAGGAGGCGATAACGAAATTCGGCGGCGACCCCCGCGTCTACCTCACGACAATTGAGAAAATTACGGGTACGGACGGCAAAGTTACCCACGTCCACACAACAGGCGTAAAATTTGAAAACGGCAGGTTCACCCCCGTCGGCGAAACAACCGCCCGCGAGGCCGATATTGTGCTTATCGCGATGGGTTTCGTCGGCGCGGAGGATAGTATAAAAGGCGTTCCCCTCTCTCAAAGGGGCGTAATCTCCACCAAAAAAGACGCGGTAAACACCGTGGACACCGAACTTGCGGGCGTGTTTGCCGCGGGCGACGCGAGACGCGGGCAAAGCCTTGTCGTGTGGGCAATCCGCGAGGGACGCGACGCCGCTTTCGCCTGTGACAAATATCTTCAAAATTAATTGTTGCGCTTTTGTCCCTTTTATGATAAAATTACTTAGTTATGGAGGTGTTTTAAGTGGCAAAATGTGAAATTTGTGAAAAAGCCGTGAAAACAGGGAATAGAATCAGCATTACCCGCAGCCAGATTTCAAGACGTGCTGGCAGAACATGGAAACCAAACATCAAAAAAATCAAAATTATCCAAAACGGCACAGTAAAAACCATTAACATATGTACGCATTGCCTGCGCGCTAATAAAGTTACACGCCCGTAGCCAATAAAGGAGGGGTTAGTATGAAAAAATACTTTTTTGCGTTACCCGCGGCGATTGTTATGTGTCTGCCGTTTGCCGCGCCGACCTTTGCGTCGGAGTCGCCTTTTATCCGCAACCCGACTGTTTCGTTGGAACCTATAAGAGACCGAATTATCCACTCGCCCGACGCGCCGTCTCCCGCTCCTGTCGCTCCTGTCCGTAACACGGAATCAGAGCCGAAAGAAGAGCCAGAAGAACTAATAAACAGCACCAGCTTCAACATTATGGAACAGGCGGCTCAGATTATGCAAAGACAGGCGAAGCAGCAGCCGCAAGCTGTTTACCAGCTCCTCCATTGATTATTAAAAGCCTATCCAACGCGGATAGGCTTTTTTGTCAGAACAGCAATTCAATCTGCCGCGCAACTTCCTCGGCGCATTTTTTGCTGCCTTCCTCGGTGAGGTGGAGCAAGTCGGAACATTTGTAATAGTTTTTGTCTTTCGCGCAGAGGGCGTACAAGTCGTTGACGGGGACGTTTTCCTCCGCCATAAGTTTTTTCGCCGCCTCGTTGTATTCGAGAACCCATTCGTTATTGAAGTTGAGGGCGACGCCCGCCCCCGACGTGTCCATTGCGTTGCCTTTTTCAAGGATAGGCGTTGTCGTGGCGAAAACCACCTTCGCGCCGTTTCTCCTTATTTCTTTGAGTATTCTTTTAAGGAAGTAGGTATACTCGCCGACAGGGTGTATTCCCTCGGTCATTGGAGCTTCAATGTTCATATCCCAGTATCCGTTGTTCCAATGCACAACGTCATATTTGTGCAGTTTCAGCAACTGGTTCGCCTGCCACAGCGTGTACGCCGCGAAACGCCCGTTTTCCTCGGAGGAGACGACCTCCGCCTTATCTTTCAAAATTTCTCGTACATAGTCCTCATACCCCATACGAATGGAGTCGCCCAACAAAAGCACCTTTTTCATCTCTGCTCCTCCTATCTGATAAAATTCGTCGTTATTTTCGGTTCTTCCTCGGGCAGAGGCACGTTGCTTTGCGCCGCGCATTTGATTAGATACGCCATGTTGTTCGCCAAAACGCGCAAAGTCTGCAACCCCTCCTCGTCTTTCATAACCTCTTCGGGCGTGTGTCCGTGGATTTGATTCCAATAGTTTGAGGGGACAAGGGGCATCTGCGATATCGTAAAATATTTGTTCAGTTGGTCAAACGCCGCCGTCGCGCCGCCGCGCCTGCAACTCACGATACTTGCCCCGAACTTGAGCCGCAAGTTCTTTTTGTCCATACTGTAAAACAGACGGTCGGCAAAGGAAGTCAGCGCGCCGCTCGCCCCCGCGTAATGAACGGGCGACCCCAAAACAAGTCCGTCCGCCGTCGCCATTGCCTCCGCGACCCTGTTCACTCCGTCGTCGTCAAAGACGCATTTCCCCAGCGTGCGGCATTTGACGCAGGCGGTACACCCGATAATCGGTTTCGCCCCGACTTGGAAAATTTCGGAATCTACGCCTTGTTTTGCCAGCTGCTCCTTGATTATGCTAAGCCCCGTGTAGGTACAGCCGTTCGGTTTCGGGCTTCCGTTCACTAAAACTACTTTCATTATATACCTCCTAATAAGCGTCAACGTTGTACACATGCGCTATCGTGGTGAGTTTGTCGTTGAACGCCGACAACTCCTCAAGGTTGCACGTCTGATAAATTTCGATAAACTCGCGGTTGAGTTCGTTCGCCTTTTCAAGAGTGGCGATAAAGTACAGGTTATGGATTTTTTTTGTAATGCTGTTTACCAAGCCCTCACGCACAAGGACGACTTGCTGTGCCTCTGTGATTTCGTCGTGGATTTTGCTCATCTCGATGTCAAGTTTGTGTGCCGCTTGAGCCGAAGCTATCAGGCGTTGTTTTAAATCTTCGGGGATATTCCCGTTGTATTTATATTTAAGCGAATGTTCGATTGTCGCCCAAAAATTCATAGCGAGCGTGCGTATTTGTATCTCCGCCGAAATCTCCATAGGTCCCGTAACCGTCATAACCTTGTAACGCACAATCACGTGGTAGCTCTGATACCCGCTGGGTTTCGCGTTGTTAATATAGTCGCGTTCCTGTATGATTTTGAGGTCAAATCCGTCGCGCATACGCAAAAGCTGTACAACGTGGTCAATGTCCTCGACAAACTTGCAAATCACGCGTACCCCCGCGATATCCTCGATTTTTTCGCGGATTTTGTTGAAGGGAACGTCCTTGCGGTTCGCTTTCTCGATAATCGACGCGACGTGCTTCACCCGCCCGTACACCCGCTCAATCGGCGAGTGAAGCCCGTTCACCGTCAGTTCGTTTGATATAAAATTAAGTTTTACCGTAAGTTCTTCAACCGTTTGGAAATACGGAGTCAAAAATTCGTCCCAATTGGTTATATCAGATAAATTCTGCCTGTTAGTCCCCATATCTCACCTCTGAATCACTTTTTGAAGCCCCACTTTTTGCCGTGGGTTTTCGGTTCGCCTCCCGTTTCGTTGTCAAATTCCATAAGCAACTGTTTTTGCCTTTCGGTAAGTTTCACAGGCACACTCACCCCGAAAGTCACGACGATATCGCCTAGGCGTTTGCTGTTGTTCACGTCGGGCATACCTTTTCCGCGCAGGTACGCCACCGTTCCCGCCTGTGTACCCGCCTTGACGCTGTACTTCTCCTTGCCCTCCATTGTCGGGATTTCCACTTCGTCCCCGAGTGCCGCCTGAACGAAACTAAGGGGGAAATTAATGTGGAGATTCGAGCCTTTGCGGATAAACGACTCGTGGGGCGACACATAGAACGTGATAATCAAGTCGCCGTATGGGCCTCCGCGTTCCCCGGGATACCCCTTCCCGCCGATTGCCATTTTCTGCCCGTTGTCAATCCCGCGCGGGATATTGATTTGCAGCGTTTTGCTCCGTTTTACCTTGCCTTTTCCCGCGCAAGTCGGGCAGGGTTCTTTGATAATCTTACCCGAGCCGCGGCAAGCCGAACATTCCGTCTCCTGAACCATCGCGCCGAAAAGCGACTGCACCTGTACGCGTTCGCGTCCCGTGCCGCCGCACTTACGGCAATTTTCGGAAAAAGTGCCTTTCTTTGCGCCCGTTCCGTCACAGTCGGGGCAATTATCAATCATCGGAAGTGTAACGTCCTTCGTCCCGCCGAAAAACGCCTCCTCAAAGGTAATCTGCATATTGTACCCGACGTTCGACCC
This sequence comes from Clostridia bacterium, assembly GCA_025997155.1. Taxonomy (GTDB): domain Bacteria; phylum Bacillota; class Clostridia; order Lachnospirales; family WQUN01; genus BNUF01. Next base: position 38,234 of record BNUF01000003.1, on the reverse strand, counting down.
CTTTTGCGGTCCGTTTCGCCGCCGTCCCCCGCCGAAAATGTCGCCGCCGCCGAATATGCTCTCGAAAATGTCGCCCACGTCGCCCGTGAAATTGAAACCGCCGCCGCCGAAACCGCCCGTTCCGCCGCCTCCGCCGCCTTCAAACGCCGCGTGTCCGAATTGGTCGTATGTAGAACGCTTCTTTTCGTCGCCAAGAACGTCGTAAGCTTCGCTCAATTCCTTGAATTTATCTTCCGCTTCCTTGTTGTTGGGGTTGTTGTCGGGGTGATACTTCACCGCCAGCTTGCGGTACGCCTTTTTAAGCTCCGACGCGTCCGCGTCCTTGGCAACCCCCAGCACCTCATAATAATCTTTCTTTGCCATGCCTACACCTCTTTTTTATTAACTCTTTTTAGTTCTTCCATTTGCTTTAACGCTCTCTCCGCGCCTTTCCAAATGTACGCGTTGCGTTCCGCTAATGTCATACCCTTTGTCATCTCGTAATTGTATTCTCTGATTTTGTGAATGTCGTCTATCGTAAAATCCGGGCTGATTGATAATTCCAATTTAATCTTCCCCTTTCAGCAATACGGCGGGCGAATAAATTTCCAACACATCGCAACGATTTAACAAACTTATTGCCTTTACCCCGTTTATCGTATCCCTATTAACCATATGTTTGAAATTCCATGATACTATTATATCACAACGCGCTATTATCGCTGTAGCTATATGCGCGCAATCATAAAGGTTTTTGGCGTTCAATATTCCTGTTTCGATTATTTGTGATGATATATAATCAACTTCGTCGCTGACATTTTCTATAAAATTATATTTAATCCCGTTCACTCTATTAAACAAATTAGTCTTTTTTGGTTCTTTACAATTAGCAATTTCTTCTAATACCAAAGCGGATATAAAAACCTCATACTTATCCGCTTTTACGTCTTCCCAAAACCGCAAGGTGTCAAGGTGTCTGTCCCCGCGTTCGGGCTGTTCAAGGTAGCTTATTACAGATGTGTCAAGGTAAATCTTTAGTTTTCGCAATATACCCCGCCTTTCTTAAAGGACGTTACCCCGCTTGAAATATCAGGCGGGGTTTCGTTCTTTGCTATTATATCTCTTTGTAGTCGCCTTGTATTGGTTCGTCGGGGTTAAAGCCCGCGTTCGGGTTGCCCGCGTTGGGGTCGAAATCTTGGGCGCCCCCCGCCTGCGCCGCTTGGCTGTACAGTTTTTCGGAGATTGACTGGAACGCTGCTGTATACGCCTCTATGGCGGATTTCAGGTTCTCGACGTCGTTTGTTGACATTGTTTCAACGTTCATATTTTCGTTAAGGCTCTTGAGTTTGCCTAATTCGTCCTCAAGCTGCGACTTGTCGCCTTCGTCGATTTTGCCCTCAAGGTCTTTGAGAGTTTGCTCGGTGCGGAAGATGAGGGTATCCGCCTCGTTTTTCGCGTCAATCGCCTCTTTGCGCTGTTTGTCTTGTTCGGCGTACTGCTCCGCCTCTTTCACGGCTTTTTCGATATCCGCGTCCGAAAGGTTTGTGCCCGAGGTAATCGTGATTTTTTGTTCCTTGCCTGTGCCGACGTCCTTTGCGGAAACGTGTACGATGCCGTTCGCGTCAATGTCGAACACGACCTCGATTTGGGGAACGCCGCGTCTTGCGGGAGCGATACCGTCAAGGCGGAACTGCCCCAGCGTCTTGTTATCCTTCGCTAGCGGACGCTCGCCCTGAACTATATGAATATCAACGGCGCTTTGGTTATCCTCCGCCGTCGAGAATACTTGTTTTTTGTTGGTGGGGATAGTCGTGTTGCGTTCGATAAGTTTTGTCGCGACGCCGCCCAAAGTCTCGATACCAAGCGAAAGCGGGGTAACGTCAAGGAGAAGTATGCTCCCCGCGCCCTCGTCTCCCGCGAGCTTGCCGCCTTGGATAGACGCGCCGAGCGCGACGCACTCGTCAGGGTTGATTCCCTTGAACGGGTCTTTTCCCGTGAGTTTCTTAACCGCGTCCTGTACGGCGGGGATACGTGTCGAGCCGCCTACCAGAAGGACTTTGTTGAGTTCCGACGCGTCAAGCCCCGCGTCCTTGAGCGCGCTTTGGGCGGGTCCCATTGTGGACTGAACGAGGTCCGACGTAAGCTCGTCAAATTTAGCGCGTGTGAGGTTTATGTCGATATGTTTCGGGCCGTCGTTGGTTTGCGTGATAAAAGGAAGGTTAATGTTTGTGGTGGTGGTTGAGGAAAGTTCCTTTTTCGCCTTTTCCGCCGCCTCCTTGAGACGCTGCAGCGCCATTTTGTCCTGGCGCAAATCGACTTTTTCGTTTGCCTTAAATTCGTCCGCAAGGTATTTGATAACCCTGTCGTCAAAATCGTCGCCGCCGAGGCGGTTGTTGCCGTTCGTGGCGAGAACTTCGATAACGCCGTCCCCGATATCTATGATTGAAACGTCGAAAGTGCCGCCGCCAAGGTCGTACACCATAATTTTCTGCGATTTTTCGTTGTCAAGCCCGTAGGAGAGAGCCGCCGCCGTCGGCTCGTTGATGATACGCTCGACGTTTAGTCCCGCGATTTTGCCCGCGTCCTTTGTAGCTTGCCGCTGCGCGTCGGAGAAATACGCGGGAACGGTGATTACCGCGTCCGTCACCGTTTCGCCGAGATAACTTTCCGCGTCCGCCTTAAGTTTCTGAAGAATCATAGCGGAGATTTCCTGCGGAGAATACGCTTTGTCGTCAATGTTTACCTTAAAATTCGACCCCATATGCCGTTTGATGGAGATAACGGTTTTGTCGGGGTTCGTGATTGCCTGACGTTTCGCGGTTTCGCCCACAAGGCGTTCGCCCGTTTTTGTGAACCCCACGATAGACGGCGTTGTGCGGATACCCTCCGTGTTCGCGATAACAGTCGGCTGGCCGCCCTCCATAACCGCAACGCAAGAGTTTGTCGTACCTAAATCTATACCAATAATCTTTTTGCCCATAAATATATTCCTCCCGTTTAATTAGCAACTTTTACCATACTGCATCTGATTACCTTGTCCTTATATTTATAACCTTTTTGCAACTCTTCTATTATAGTGTTCTCGCCGTGTTCTTTGCTTTCTTCATGCGCTACGGCAAAATGGAAGTTTGTGTCAAATATTTCGCCCACGGCTTTTATCTCTTCCGCGCCCACGTCCGCAAAAAACGCGGTAAGCTGTTTCTGTATCTTTTCGATGCCGCTGTACAGGGCGTTATCCTTATCCTCGCAGGCGTTAAGGGCGCGTTCAAAGTTATCCGCGACAGGGAGCAGTTTTTCAAGCGTGTCTCTCACGCCGTCGCCGTAAATCCCCGCCTTTTCCTTCGCGGTGCGTTTGCGGAAGTTGTCGAACTCCGCAAGTACGCGCTGGTACTTGTCAAGGTTCGCCGCAGCCTCCTTTTTTGCCGCCTCGAGTTCTTTTTCGGGTTCTTCCTCGTCCTCCACAAGCTGCGGGTCAATCTCGATATTCTCAACGTCGCTCGCATCGATTGTGTTCATTTCGTCGTTCTCCGTCGAGTATTCGTAGGTATCTTCTTCTCTTTCCTCGTCAGACATACTGTCCTCCTATAAGCTAATCACTCGGAAACGTTTCAAGGAGTGAGTTTATGCGTTTTACAATGCCGTTTAATATGGACGCGACTTGGTGATAATTCATTCGCGTCGGCCCGATAATCCCGATACTGCCGATAGGATTCGGCGTACCGACTCGGATATTCGCCTTGATGATACTGCAATTTTGCATCTCGGCTATGTTGTTTTCACAGCCTATGATGATTTCGATGCGAGACGGCGATTTTCCGTCGCCCAAAAGGCGTTTAAGCAAGCGTTTTTCCTCAAGCGCGTTGAAAATTTCCTTTGCGCGTTCGACGTTGCTGAATTCGGGGAACGAGAGGATATTTTTCACTCCGCTGGCGTATACCGAAACGTCATTCTCGTCGTCCGTGTTAAGGCTAATCGCCGCGAGTATTTCGGCAAGAACCTCCGAACTTACGCCTAAATCTTTTGTGTCCCGAAGCTCTGAAATCTCGTCCGTGCTTTTGCCCGCCAATTTTTCGTTCAGAAGAGAAGACAAATTCGCCAGCTCGTCAGCTTCGATTTTTTCGGGCAGGTTTACCACTATATTTTTTACAGTTTTTGTATCTGTAACCAGTATTAGTAAAATTTTGTTACCGTCGAAGGGCATAAGCTGAATATGCTTGATTGTGAAAGACGCGCTCTGCGACGACGATATGATGGTTGTGTAGTTGGTAAGGATTGACAACGCTTCCGCCGTTTTCTTCATTAAATAGTCGATTTGGTTTATGTCCGACGCAATCGTCTTTTGCAAAAATTCCGCCTCGTTTTCCGTGAGTTCGCGGTAGCGCATCAGCGAATCGACGTACAGGCGGTATCCCTGGTCGGAGGGTATTCGCCCCGACGACGTGTGCGGCTGAATGATAAGCCCCAGGTCGTACAAGTCGCTCATTTCGTTGCGGATTGTCGCGGAACTTATCCCCAAATCGTATTTTTTGGCAATTGTGCGTGAGCCAATCGGCTCGGCGGTGGCGATATAGTCGTTGATTATGGCTTCTAGGATTCTTATTTTTCGTTCACTTAGACCCATAAACCTTACCCCCTTGTGTTGCCATTTTTTACCGTTGTTAGCACTCTCGTTTGGTGAGTGCTAACTCTTGAAAATAAGATAACATAAAAAACACGCCTTGTCAATACCTTTTTTAAAATTTTTTAATTTTTTTTGCCGTTGTTTTTTGCCGTCATTTCTTCTATAATTAATGGTATAAAGATTTTTACCAAAGGGGAGATTATATGAATAAATTAAAGGGAATATTGCTCGGGTTTGTCATAGCGGCACTCGGCGCGTCCACCTCTTTCGCCGCAGCTATATCCGCGAACGCGCAGGAGTTTGCCGCCCCGCGGGAATCGTCACAAGACGCGCAAACCCTGCTTAAAGACCTTTTAGACGACGCGGACTTTGACGGCGTTTTCTTGGAAAACGGCAATTTGTTTGAAGGCACGGTTAGCTTTGAAGGCGGTTCTTTCAGCGGAACTATAAGCACAGATTACATTCTTGACGGAAACTTCACCTACACTCTTAGCGAACCGTATACTATAACCTTTGACGGAAAACTCGACCTGCTTGAAAATCGTCTCATAAGCGGTAAAATGGTAATCTCTAACTTTATACAGTTCGAAGGCACATTTGACGAGCAAGGCGAACCCCTAGACGGCATACTCACAAACCTTGTAACAGGCGCGACGTTTTCTATCATAGACGGCGACTATGACGCCGACGATTTCTAAAAAGGAGTTCTAAAGAACAAATGGGATATTTTCAGGAAATAGGCAAACTCGCCTTTAGCGTCACGGGTGCGGTGCTTGGCGGCGGCGTGTCCGCCGTCGGAAGTTTTGCGAAAATCAAGACGATTGAGGAAATCGGCGAAAATATGTACACTATGTCGAAGGACAGCGGGCGTATGCTCGGGCAAGCCGTGGACGGAGTTTTCGGAATCGCCCACGGCGCGCTTGCGCTTGACAGAGGTATCGCGTCAAAGGGCGTTTCGGACCTTGCGCAGCCCGCCGGCGCGTTTATCAAAAGAGGAGCGGGAATCGTGAAAGAGGCGGGGGCGGGAGTCGCGGGAGTTTGCAAGGGTGCAATCGCACGTGACAGGGAGCAAATGGCAAGTTCCGCGAAAGACATTGCGAAAGCCGCCGCGAAAGTCGTTTTATAGGAGGGTATTATGTTTGACATTCCGACAGTAGAATCCCCCGCTATGTCGCTTGGGGGAACTCAGGCGTACACCGCGCCGCCGCAGTCGTCTGGGGTATCCCTTAGAAAAGGGGAAAAGATAAGCATCTCGAAGCCGAACGCCCCGCTTGAGAGTATTCTCGTGGGGCTTGGTTGGGACGCGAGCGCGCAAAGTGCCGTGCCCTACGACCTTGACGCGGAAGTTTTTATGCTCGGGGATAACGGCAAGGTTGCGGGGGACGCGTGGTTCGTGTTCTATGGTCAGCCCGCAAGCCCCGACGGCGCGGTGACGCACCAAGGCGACAGCCGCGACGGCGCGGGAGCGGGCGACGACGAAACAATCCGAATCAAACTGCCGCAAATTTCCCCGCAGGTGACGAAACTCGTGTTTGTCGTGACGATTAACGAGGCAAGGACACGCGGGCATAATTTCGGCGCGGTCAAAAACGCGTATATACGAATCGTAAACTCCGCCGCAAACGCCGAAATAGCGCGTTTCAACCTCACGGATTACTACGCGAACGTATATTCGATGGTGGTCGGGGAGTTGTACCTGAGAAACGGAGAATGGAAATTTAACCCGGTCGGGGATGGAACAGCCGACGACTTGGCGGAGCTTTGCGCAAGATACGGAGTTAATATAAGAGATTAGGGGGATATAATGTTCACGCTAAAAACGGTAAACGAGTTGTATTGCAACGCCGTTTCGGACGGCAACGGAAGCCTTTTCACAAAGGCGGGGGCAATGGTCGCGTATCAGGGTACGGCGCATTTTGAAAAGGTACTCTTAGGCCCTCAGGGCAACCCGCTTTCGGCGGCGTTGGGGCAAGTCGCCCGCCGTCTTACGGGGGAGAATCTTCCGCTTATGAAAGTGAAGCCGAATGGGCGCTGCGCGGTTTTGCTGGCGGATTTGGCACAGCACGTCACGATTGTCGAGCTTACTCCTGGTATGACGCTTGCGGTTGAATCCGAAAATATCCTTGCTTTTACAGAAAATACAAAGTATGGGTTTAAATTCCTCGCCCAAGGCGTTATCTCGCAAAAAGGCTTTTTCACAAGCACGCTCGCGGCGCAGGGCGGCACGGCGCAGGCGGCAATCACCACGAACGGCAACCCTTTCGCGCTTGACACCCCGTGCAGCGTCGACCCTGACGCGCTCGTGGCGTGGACGGGCCCCGACCCTATGCCGAAACTCGACTTGTCGTGGAAAAACCTTGTCGGACAAGCGTCGGGCGAGTCCTACAACTTCCACTTCAGCCAGCCGGGCTATAAGGTAATCATTCAGCCCTACGAACGCGCCTCGGGGATTCACCTCGGCGTTGACGACAACCGCTACACCCCGGCAAACCAAAACAACCAGTCTCTCCAGGGCGCGGCGGGCAATATCCAAAACACAATCGGCGGACTTTTTGGCGGCGGAAACAACGCCCCCGCGCAAAACAACGGCGGCAATCTGGGCGGCGTTATCGGCAACCTGTTCCGTTAAAGAAAAGAGGACAAAGTGGAAATTAAAGTTGATTTCGATATTATACCCGACAAATTCGGCAAAGGAGCGTCCGAAGAGGATACCCTTTGCGGCAACCCCGTTCGCTCGTTTCCGTTTCGGGTAGAAAACCTGCCTGACGGTACAAAATGTATAGCGTTCACTTTGATTGATTTTGACGCTGTCGCGGTATGCGGCTTTCCGTGGATTCACTGGGCGGCGGCGAACGTCCCGCTTGACGGCGGCGGCGCGGAAATTGCCGAAAACTTTAGCCGTAACAAAAAGTCGGTTCAAGGAAAAAACAGTTTCGCGAGCCAGTTTCTTCAAGAGGATTTTACGACGATTGAGAATCTGTTCGTCGGGCCTACTCCGCCCGACAAAGACCACCGATATACTTTGAGAGTATACGCACTCTCCTCCTTGCTCGAATTAAGCGAGGGGTTTTACCTAAACGAGTTACTGTCGAAAATGGACGGCAACATTCTTGAGGAAAAGCAGATATTATTGATTGGCAAATATTAACTATAAAAAAAGTTGCAAAATTTCATAAAAAAAGGTAATATGTATTAGGTGAAGTTATTTTATGAAAAAACCCGACAATAACAAGATAAGAGACGCCGCCTGTTTGCTTGCGTCCGTGGCGGTCGTTATAATGATTTTGGCGGCGGCGGTTTTCACTCCCGCTTTCGACAGGAATTTCTATTTCAAGGAGTATGAAAAAAACGGGACATACGCGCAAGTAGGCGTTTCTGAGGCGGATATGGAACGCGTCACGGACGTTTTGATAGGGTATATGCGAAACGAGGGGACGCTTGAGGTTTCTGTGCCTGTAAACGGGGTCGTCCGCCCGTTTTTTAGCGAACGCGAGATTTTGCATATGGACGACGTGCGAAATCTTATGAACAACGGTTTACTTTTGCGAAATATATGCATAATCTATTTAATGGCTATGCTCGTGTATATGTTTCCGAAAAAATTCACCCTGTGTCTGCCAAAGATTTTTGTGTATAATAATTTTGCCGCGATAGCGTTTGTGCTTGTGATGGGGCTTATGGCTCTGAATTTTGAGGGGGCGTTCACCGCCTTTCACAAGATTTTTTTTAACAACGACTTATGGATACTTGACCCGAACGTGGATTTACTGATAAATATCGTACCCTTTCAGTTTTTTACAGATATGGCTCTGCGGATTGGCTCGGCATTTGTGTATTATTTCGCGCTTGCGCAGGTGCTTATGAGGTTTTTAATAAATATGGCAAACAAAGCTAAAAAAGAAGAAGTACAGGTGTCCTGATGAAAATTGTTCTAGCCGTGCTTATACTGATTATTTTGCTTGTACTGTTGGTTTTGTTTAACGGTATACGCTACTCGGTGTCCGCGCAGATTCGGCAAAAAACCACGACCTTTGTCGATATCTCGTGGATTTTCCGAATACTTAGGATTAGGGCGAACTATAAAGACGACGCGGCGGATTACAAAATATATATTTTTGGGCGGCTTCTCCCCGAAAAAGACGTTAAGGGTGTTTCTTCTGAAAAACCCGCGAAAACTCCGAAAAAACCAAAGAAAAAAGCCGATTCTAAAAGCAAGGGTAAACGAAAAAAAAGAAAAAAACAAAAGAATACGCTTAGGAATATTTTAGAATACGAAAAACTTTTTGAATGTCTTGGCGCGTCTTGGCGGCTTGTTTCGTCGCTCTTTAAGCGTCTGTCGCCGCGCAAGGTGCGGGCGAGCGGGAAATTCGGGTTTTCCGAGCCTTACTACACGGGTCTCCTGCTCGGCGCGGAATCGATGCTTATGGGGCTTTCGGGCTTTGATTTAAAGGTTTTGGGGGAGTTTTCGGGGGAACACAGGGACGTTGATTTATACATATGCGGGAAGTTCAGCGTTTTTGATATATTGTCGCCGATTGTACGCTTTATTTTGTACAAGCCCGTGCGCGTGCTGCTGTTCGACCGTATATAAATAATCGCAGAGGAGCAATAATATGGCAAACGAATTAGGCGCAAGTTTGGACATACTTTTCGGAAAAATGGAAAGTTTTATCGGCACAAAGACGGTGGTGGGCGACCCGATAACGATTGGGGGCATTATCCTCGTTCCGCTTGTGGAGGTGTCTTTCGGCGTTGGCGCGGGGGCGTACAACACGAGCGAACCCGAGAAAAAAGCTCCGAAGGACGCGGGCGCGGGCGGGCTTGGGGCAAGGATTTCGCCCTACGCGGTCATAACGATTATTGACGGCGTTGTACAGCTTATTAACATTAAGAATCAGGACAGCGTGAACAAACTGATTGATATGGCCCCCGGCGTACTCTCGAAACTCAACCTTTCGTCCCTTTTCGGCAAGGGCAAAAAGGACGCCGAAAAAGAGGAGGGAGAAACGGCTGAATGAAATCAGAATATATAAATCCGTTTATACAAGGCGCGCAGGACGTTTTTTCGACGGTTTTCGCCGAGCGTCCCGCACTCGGGAAACTCCGCCTCAAAAAACTCCCGTATAAACACGGCGACTTGGCTGTCACGATTGGGATTGTCGGGCAAATCAAGGGCGACGTGGTGTATACTATGAACGAGACGGCGGCGCGGGGGATTGCGTCTAAGATGATGATGGGTATGCCCGTCGCGGCTCTTGACGAAATGGCGGTCAGCGCGGTGGCGGAACTTACTAATATGATTTCGGGGACTACCTGTACGATTTTTTCATCGACAGGGCTTTTGGTGGATATCACTCCGCCAAAAGTCGTCACGGGGGATTTCGCGTTTTCTGTCGCCCCAAACGGCGGAGTGATTTCCGTGCCGCTTAACTTCGCGGACGGAAACGTCGTTGAAATCGACATAAGCGTGACGGAATGAACATAGTGCTGCTTGAACCTGAAATCCCCGCGAACACGGGAAATATCGGGCGTACCTGCGTCGCTTGCGGGGCGGCTTTGCATCTTATAAAACCGCTTGGGTTTTCGCTTTCGGACAAATATGTACGCCGTTCGGGGCTTGACTACTGGGATAAATTGACATATTTTGTCTATGAGGACTACACCGATTTTTTGCGTAAGAATGACGACCCCGTCGTCTATATGGCGAGTACAAAGGCGCGGAAGTTGTATTCAGAGGTGCGGTATCCAAAAAACGCGTACATACTGTTCGGCAAGGAGAGTGCGGGAATACCGGAGGAAATTCTTGTAAAAAACCGCGACTATGCCGTGCGGATTCCTATGCAAAACGAAATTCGGTCGCTTAATCTGTCAAATTCCGTCGCCGTTCTCCTTTATGAAGCTATGCGTCAGCACAATTTCGGGTCGCTTAACACAAAGGGGGAGCTGCACCGCTTGCGCTGGGACAGTTAAAAAATATATTGAATAGGTGGGGTAGATATGGGAGATTGGGAAGAACAAGAACAACTGCGGGCGCGGATAGAACAAGAACAAGAACAACTGCGGGCGCGGATAGAACAAGAACAACTTCAGGAAAGATGGAGAGTACTGGAAGAACTTGGGCAATTTGAACGGGTGAAAGAAGAACAAGAACAGCTCCGAGAACAGGCGCGGCGCAAAGAACTGGGGCTGCCGGAGGAACCTCCGCGACTGCCTAAACCGCCTGAACAAAAACCACAGCGACCTCTTACCGCGACCGAGCTTGGAATTGAGGTAGAGAGATTGAGGGAAGATTATGCACGTGAAATGCGGGTGCTAGAGGACCTCAAGAAACACGCGGCACAGCACGGTTTGCCGATTGACTCCAGAATGACGTCCACTCATGAAAAGAATGCGCAGAAACGCTTTGAAGAAAAATTGCTGGAACTACTCAAAGGACAAGAACAAATCTAATCTTTTGGAATCGGAGCGTTCGGGTAGGTATTAATAGGTGGGGTAGATATGGGACTTTGGGAAGAACTGAAAGATGAACTGAAACTGAAGGAACGAATTAAAATAGAATACGAGGAAGAAGGACGTCGACTGAGAAAAAAAGACGCGGAAGAGCGGGCGCGGGTAGAACAAGAACATCTGCGGGAACTCGAACAACGCCGGCCGCAGATAGAACAAGAACTACAAGAACAACTGCGGAAACAAGCGGAAGAGCTGGCGCGGGTAGAACAAGAACAACTTCAGGAAAGATGGAGAGTACTGGAAGAACTTGGGCAATTTGAACGGGTGAAAGAAGAACAGGAACAACACAGAGAACAGGCGCGGCGCAAAGAACTGGGGTTACCAGAGGAATCTCCGCGACTGCCTGAACCGCCTAAACAAGAACCGCAGAGTCCTCTTAACGCGGCTGAGCTTGAACTTCGGTTGAAGGAAGAGTATGAGCGTGAAATGCAAAGGCTGGAGGACGACAAGAAACAAGCGGCACAGCACGGTTCGCCGTTTGACCGCTTCGCATCCTTTGAGGAGCAGCAAATAAATGAACACTTTAAAAAAAGACTGCTGGAACTACGCAAACAACAAAACTAATCTTTTGGAATCGGAACGTTCAGGTAGGTATTCGGCACTGCCCCCGAGATTACGGCGTTTACCACGGCGACGCGGCGGCTTGAGGACAGGACTTCTTCCTGAATAGGGTTCACGATTCGGACGGAACTTGAAACGTTTAGCCACACGCAGAAATTCACCTGATTTATGCCCGCCGCCTCGAAACTCGTTTCATATGTAGCGCTTATCGTTCCCGTCGGGATTAGGGCGACGGTGTAGAGAGGTCCTTTGTTCGCAAGCCAGTTTATGCCGAGTAACGCGCCTAGGGGGACGCTTATGTCGCTTTTTGGGGTGGATTCCAGTTTTTCACAGGCGCGGGCGGAGACTCTGTAACAAAATTCGTTCATAAGAATTGAGTTGACGGAGATACCGCCTTCGGTTTTTACATAGAGATTGTCGGAGGTTATGCCCATTTCCGCCGAAACTTCGAGTACGCTTTCGCGGCAGACTGTGTTCATAAGGTTTGTGTACTTTATGTTCGCTCTGGCTAACGCCTGAGGAAACCCCAGACTGTCTATGGTTAAAAAAATATTTACCGCCAATACTATAAAAAGTGTCAGGACGATAAGAAACTTCCACCCCCACCCTATTCTCCTTTTTCGTTTTCGCAGTCCGCGCTTTTTTTTCATAAAAATCCCTCTTGATTCTTACATATATTTCATTTTTGATAAATATATGTTATAATATTTACACAAATATTACATTATTTCGTAATCAAGGAGGTTCAATGTGTCGGATTTTTCGAAAGGCAGCATTGACGACAACATAAAAGACCCGAAATCTAAAAAGAGAAAGACCAAAAATAAAGCGACTGTACTTATGTTCCGCGCCGTGACGGCGGTTCTTCTTATAATACTATTCGCGGTGGTCGGAGCGGCGGCGGGGGCGTATATAGCGATAATCAGAGACACGCCTACAAATTTCGATATGTACGTCGTCGAACCCGACAAGTACACGACGCTGATTGTCGACCAGAACGGCGTTGAGACGGGGCATTTTTCGGGGGAGGAAAACAGGGAGAACGTCAATTTCAGCCAAGTGCCCGAAAACCTTAAGAACGCGTTTATAGCTATTGAGGACGAGCGGTTTTATTCGCACAACGGTATCGACATCAAGGGGATTTTCCGCTCGCTGTACGTGCTTTTGACGCGCCATGACACGCAAGGCGCAAGCACTATCACACAGCAAGTCATCAAAATTAACATATCAAAGCGAATCAGCAATAACTTTGAGACGAAGATTAAGGAGCAGTATCTCGCGGTCAAGTACGAGAGTTTTCTCAAGGAAAAACTTGGGAGCAAACGCGCCGCGAAAAATTATATACTGGAGACGTATCTGAACTCGATTGCTATGAACCACGGGCTTTACGGGGTCGCCACGTCGGCGGAGTATTATTTCGGTAAGGACGTTAAAGACCTTGACCTTGCGGAGTGCGCGGTTTTGGCGGGGATTACCAACAACCCAAGCAGGTATTCTCCCGATACGAACAAAGAGAACAACAAGGTACGGCAGACGGCTATTTTGAACAAGATGCTTGAGCTCAAGATGATTTCAAAATCTCAGCACGACGAAGCTCTGGCGGAGGACGTTTATTCGCATATCGGCAACGTCCGCGCCGCCGAAAACGAGGATACCGTAAAGACCTACCATTCTTTTTATGAGGACCAGATTTTTGAGTCGGTGCTTGCGGATTTGATTGACATAGGCTATGACAAGGCGACGGCGACGGCGAAAATATACAGCGGCGGGCTTAAGATAGTTTCGGCGCAGGACGCGGAGATACAAAAAATCATTGACGACGCGTATCTTGACGACAAGAATTTTCCCGAGCAGGATTATGAAATCGATGTGCTCTACATTGCGACTATAAAAAATTCAAGCGGAGAGAACAGAAATATCGAGGTGCGAAAAACCGTCAAGACGGACGAGGCGGCGGAGGATTTTGTGGTTCAGGCGCGGGCGGATAACGTCGCTTACGGCGAGGAGATTATAGGCGAGCGAATCGAAAAGACCCCCGAGCCGCAGTCGGCGTTCGCGCTGATTGACTATCACAACGGCGAAGTCAAGGCAATCGCGGGAGGACGCGGAGTCAAACAAAACGACCGCGCCTTTAACCGCGCAACGGCGGCGGAGCGTTCGCCAGGGTCGGCGTTCAAACCTCTTGCGTCCTACGCTCCTGCGGTAGATTTGGGGCTTGTGTCGCCGTCCTCCGTATATGACGACGTGCCTTTCACGGTGGGGCGGTACAGCCCCTCAAACTGGGATTTCAAGTATATCGGATATACGCGGGTGCGGTACGCAATCGCCCACTCGATGAACGTTATCGCCGTCAAGAATATGTATGCCACGGGGATTGACAAATGTTTCGACTATCTTAAAAACTTCGGGTTCACGACTCTTGTCGAGAGCGACAGGGGGCTTTCCACCGCTCTCGGCGGGCTTACCTACGGCGTGACGCAAGTCGAGCTCGCGGCGGCTTACGGCACGATTGCCAACGGCGGCTACTACAACAAGCCCGTTTTCTATACAAAAGTTTATGACCACGACGGCGAAATCCTGCTTGAGAACACAATGGAACAAAAACAGGTGTTAAAGGCGACTTCGGCGTATCTGCTTACGGATATGCTAAAGGGCGTTATTAACGGCGCGGGCGGCACGGGCGGCAAGGCGGCTTTTAAGAAACTCAAAATGCCCGTGGCGGGGAAAACGGGGACGACGTCAGACGCGAACGACCTTGTTTTCGCGGGGTTCACGCCGTATTACGTGGCGAGCGTTTGGCTGGGGTTTGACCAGCAAAAGCCGATTAAGCACGGCGCGGGCGACCATTTGTCGCTTTGGAGCAAGATTATGGAAGAAGTCCACGTGCAAAAGGGACTTGAACCGAAAGAATTTGTTAAACCGGACGGAATCGTTACCGCGACTGTTTGCAGGTATTCGGGAAAACTCCCTGTATACGGGCTTTGCGATGCCGACCCACGCGGCTCGGCGCTTGTCACGGATATTTTCGCGGCGGGAAACGTCCCGACCGAGAGCTGCGACGTTCACGCGCAGGTGGAAATGGACACCTCGACAAATATGAAAGCGAATATGTACTGCCCGTCTCAGGTGCTTGAGACGCGAATCGGCATAACGCGCCGCCCGCAGGACGCTGGGCGAGCGGGCGACAGCCAGTACGAGGTCAGCACGGAGGTGTGTACTTTCCACAATATGTACAACTCGAACGTAGTGCCGCCGCGTGACGACCTCCCCGTGCCGCCCGATTTGAGCGATTTCCCGACTGACACGGGAAATGACGATGTTCCGTCCGATTTGGACATTTTTATGCCGCCTGACAGATAGTGAGGAATTTATGAGAAGTATGTTTATAAAAAAACCGCGAACTTTGCGGAAAATCGCGGTGTTTCTTAGGCGGTTGGGGATTCGGATACCGACGTGGGCTATATTTCTTGTACTGCCGTATTTTGCCGTGGGGCTTACTTATCTCACGTTTTATTTGCAGTATAACGGCAAAATCTCTAACGCCCTTCAGACGGCTTGGTCGCCGCCGTTCTTTATGAATATGCTGCCGATTCTTTTAACGCTGGTTTTTCTGATGTTCGCGAGCGGGAGGATTGGAGTCGCGCTGCCTGTGACGACGCTTTTGTTCGCGGGGCTATCGATTGTGAACCGCCTCAAAGTCGAGATGCGAAACGACCCGTTTATGCCCGACGATATTTTCAGCGGACGCGAAGCTATGAGCATTTTAACGTCGCAGAATCAGACGATTGTGTTTAAGCTGATTGGGATTTTTTTACTGTTCGCGCTTGCGGTTTTTGTGCTGTTGGTATTTGTACGGGAGTCTAAGATGCATTTTGTCGTGAGGATTGCGGGAACTCTTGCGTTTGTGGGTGTCGCCCTTGCCGTTAATAATAAATTGTATAAGGATACGGCGTACTATATGTCGTTCCCTGTGGATAACCCGAATTTTACGGTGAGTCGGTACAACTCGAACGGTTTTGTCTATTCGTTTCTGTACCAGATTAACCAGCGCGGGGCGACCCCCGAGGAGTACAGCAAGCGCGGTGTCGAAAAAGCTATGGCGGGGTATCCCCAAAAACTTAATTACGCGGGAGTACACCCCAACGTGATAATGTTTATGAGCGAGGCGTTCAGCGATTTGTCGGACAACCCACACTTTGATTTTTCGAATTATGAAGACCCGCTGAAGAATTTCAACAAAATCCGCAAGGACAGTATGAGCGGGTATATGCTCGTTTCGGGGACGGGCGGGGGGACGGCGGATACCGAATTTGACGTGCTTACGGGTATGTCGCGGCGGGAGATTGACAACGTGCAGTACGCCTACCGCCTTATCAACCGCCCGACAGAGGGAGTAGCGAACGCGCTGGCGCAGCTTAATTACTACAAAATTTTTGTACACCCGGGACACCCGTGGTTTTACAACCGCGCAAACGTGTATCGTTTTCTCGGGTTTGACGAGATTAAGTTTGACGAGTATTTTGCGGGCGCTCCGATGAAAGGCGGGGAATATATCAACGAAGACGACAGTATGGACGGGTTTATACAGCTTTTCCGCGAAAAATTGTATTATGACGCGCCTGTCTTCGAGTATTGCGTGAATATACAGAACCACGGCCCTTACCCCGGGAAATACGGGGACTGGCAGAAGAATTTTGACACGGACCTTGCTTTACCTGACGGCGACGTCGATATTTTGTCGAATTATTTTGAGGGCGTTATCGACGTTGACAGAAATCTGAAAAAACTGACGGATTATCTCGACACGGTGGACGAGCCTGTGCTGTTGGTGTATTTCGGCGACCATATGCCCTCTATGCCTATCGATACCTTTAACGACCTTGATTTTGAGTTCAGTTATGACGGCGACTTTGAACACAGAGTTTCTATATATAAAACTCCTTACATTTTTTGGCAAAATAAGACCTACCGCGATATAGACGATTTTTCAAAGAGGGATAACAGCGCGGACGCGCTAATGAGTTCCAGTTTTATCGGGGCAAAGACGCTCGACTTGATTGGAGAACCCGACGCGACGCCGTTTTTCTCCTTCCTTAACTCGCTCAGAAAGAGTATGCCCGTCGTCACAAAATACGAGTATGTCGAGGCGAACGGCACTTACAGGACTTACGAAACCTTAACCCCCGAGGAACATAATCGGGTGATGTTGTATAAAAACTGGCAGCATTATATCCTGTACGAACACTAGACCTCAAAAAAATCAGGCTGTCAAGTGCCTGATTTTTTATTTCAGGGTTTTTTCCACAGAAGTTATGTCAAAATATGTTATAAAAGTATAGTCGAATAAACTTGATTAAAGTGAGTTTTTTTGATATTATGGTTGTACTCGTGTGGATAATTTATGCACAACCTGTGGATAAATTTCTAAAATGTGGAAAAACTGTGTATATCTTGTTTATAACTTAGCCAGCGTTGTCAAGAATCCCGTGTTTTTAGGTGGTTTACGCCTGTGCAAAAGTGGAAAAAGTTATCCACACTTGTTGATAACCCTGTGCATAACTTTATTTGGGTTGTTTTTTAGGGGGATTATGGATACTATGAGTAATGATTACTTTGATACAAACGACTTTGTGAAAACCTGGGCGAAAATGCTTAAACTTCTGCCGGAACGCGGCAACACCTCTATTTCAACGGTTTCCTTCGAGTCGATAATAGAACCGCTAGAGCCTCTTTACGCCAGAGACGGCTTTTTTGTTCTCCAAGCTCCCGACACGTGGATTAGAGAAATCGCTCTTTCGCGCTACGGCCGTCAGATTGAGGACCTGCTTAACGAGTTCACAGGGCTTTCCTACAAACTAAATATTTTAGCGGGCGACCAAGCGGCGGAAATCCCCGCCGAAACCGCGCATAACGCCAAAAATACCGTACTCACGGAAAACGGCGGGCTTAACTCAAAGTACGTTTTTGAAACCTTTGTCAAGGGTAAAAGCAACGAACTGGCGTACACAGCCGCCGTCGCCGTCGCGGAACGCCCCGGGGCGACGCCCTACAACCCCCTGTTTCTGTACGGCGGCGTTGGGCTTGGCAAAACCCACCTGATGCACAGCATCGGAAACGCCGTCCTGCGCCGCGACCGTGACAAAAAGGTTATGTACACCACGACCGAAAATTTTACGAACGAATTCGTAACCTCGCTTATGAAAAACAACAACCAAGGGTTTCGGAATAAATTCCGCGAAATCGACGTGTTCCTTATAGACGATATCCAGTTTCTCTCCGACAAGGAGGGCATACAGGAGGAACTTTTTCACACCTTTAACACGCTCTACAACTCGAACAAACAGATTGTGATATCCTCCGACCAGCCCCCAAAGGAACTCCGCGCAATCGAGGACAGGCTCACCTCACGTTTCGGCAACGGGCTTATAATCGACATTACCCTCCCCGACTTCGAGACGCGCACGGCTATTTTGCGTAAAAAAGCCGAGCAGGAGGGGATTGTCGTCACGGACGAGGTGACGCTTTATATAGCCAAAAGCATAGTGTCGAACATTCGCGAGCTTGAGGGCGCGCTCACAAAGGTTATCGCCTTTGCGCGGCTTGGCAACGCAAGCATAAACCTGACCTTGGCGGAAAAGGTGATTTCCGATTTCCTCCTTAACAAGGAAAAAAAGGAAGTGACAATCGACCTTGTAATCGAGGTTGTCGCGAATTATTTTGAACTCACCGTTGAAGATATAAAGGGCAAAAAACGCACGCAAAACATAGTCTACCCGCGCCAAATAGCCATGTATCTCTCACGCAAACTGGCGAGTTCCCAGTCTTTGCCCCTAATCGGGCGTTCGTTCGGGGGGAAGGACCATTCGACGGTTATCCACAGCTGCGACAAGGTTTCGGGGGAACTCGAGCGGGATATCAAACTCAAAAGCACGCTGATTGACCTTGAAAACGAGATTATGCTTAGATGTCAGATATAATTGTGCAAAACCTGTTGATAAACCTGTGGAAAACTTGACTGTTTTGTGGAAAACTTTTTTCGCGAAAGAGGGGGTTGTGGAAAATGTGGACAAGTGCCATATTTATCCACAGGATATTAACAGGGTTTTCCACCTAAGGAATCTAGGGAATACAGGAGCTTGAGGGGGATTTCCACATATCCACAGCCCCTACTACTACTATTACTAATAACGTAGTAAAATAATATAAAAGAATGTGCAAGATTTCGGTTGTGTAAAACTCGGAGGGGAAATATGAAAATACGATGCGGCAAGGAGATTTTGGAGGACGTTCTGGCGGTGAATATCAAGGCGGTATCCGCGAAATCGAGTATGTCGATTCTCAAATGCGTTTTGCTTAAGGCGGAGAACGTTTTTAGTATGTACTCCACGGATATGGAGATGAACGTCGAGTACAAGGAGATACCCGCGCAAATTGAGGAGACGGGGAGCGTCGCGCTTAACGCGACTATGTTCGCGGATATCGTGCGGAAAATGCCTGACGGCGAGATTACAATCGAGAGTGACGAAAAGAATCTCACGAGGATAACTTGCGGGAAAGTCAAGTTTAACATAGCGGGGACGGCAGGTGAGGAGTTTCCGAAATTTCCCGCCTATGAGAAGACTAACCCGATTGTCATATCCTCAAGCAAACTGAAAAGCCTTATTAAATGCACTTCATTTTCGATTGCGCGGGAATCCACAAAGACGGTTTTTAAGGGGGAGCTCTTTGAGATTTCGCCTAGCTGCCTTAATGTTGTGTCGGTGGACGGATACAGGATTTCTCTGGCAAGCGTCGGTATCAGCGCGGATACGGAGATTTCGGCGGTCGTCCCGGGGAAGACGCTCCTTGAGCTTGAAAAAACCCTGCCTGAAAATGTCGATGTGAATATGTACTTTTCGGAGCGTCAAGTCGTCTTTGAGCTGCCCGAATATGTGTTCAGCTCGATTCTTCTTAACGGCGAGTTCTTAAATTACAGGCAGTCGCTTAAGAGTGACGGAAATATCCGCGCCGTCGTCAGCAAGTCCGAGTTTTTCGCGAGCCTTGACCGCGCAATGCTTATCTCGAGGGACGACAACGCCAACAACCCCGTTACGCTTAAGTTCAGCGAGGACACAATGCGCGTTTCGTCCGAGGCGGAAATCGGCGACGTTGTGGAGGAGTTGTCGGCGGAGATTGACGGCGGGGAACTCGAGATACTTTTTAACCCGAAATTTTTGGCGGACGCGCTAAAGGTGATTGAGGACGCGTCCATTGAAATATACCTGTCCGCCCCCCTTTCGCCCTGCATAATCAAAAACACGGGCGTAAAGGAAGAGGACACGATAAGTTACCAGTATCTGGTACTGCCCCTTAGGTCAAAGAGATAATGATTAAAAGGGTTCTGAACGAGGTGTACGCCGAAAACGCCCGAAACATCGCGGAAGCCAGCGTTTCCCTAAGCGAAGGGGTAAACGTCTTTTGCGGTGAGAACGCGCAGGGGAAGACGAATTTTTTGGAGTGCGTCTATATGCTTTGCACGGGGCGTTCCTTTAAGGGGGCGGGGAATCGGGAGTTTATCAGGTTTGGGGAAGAATATACGAATCTGCGCGGGACTGTCTCTGATTCGGGAAGTACGGACAGCGTTGAGATACGGTTGCAAGCGGAAAAAAAGTTAATATATGTAAACGGCGTCGGGATAAAGAAACTGGGGGAATTGTACGGGCTATTACACGGTATTGTGTTTTCGCCCGAGGATTTGTCGCTTGTGAAACAGGGACCCGGGGAACGGCGGCGGTTTATGGACGTAGAGCTTTGCCAGCTTAGTAAGATTTATTATTATAATATCAAACAGTATCATCATATCCTTAAACAAAGGAATAATTTGCTTAAAAGTATAAAACAAGACGGCGGACTGCGGGACACCACCGAAATCTGGGATTTGCAGCTTGTTTCTTACGGCGCGGACATAATTAAGGCGCGGCGGGAGTTTGCGCGGAATTTGCTGGGTTACGCGGAGAAGATTTATTTTGATTTGTCAGGCGGGGAAAGGTTTAACATTTCTTACAAACCGAATACAGAGGAGGAAAATTTTGGCGAAAAACTGAAACGGGGGCTTGAGCGGGATATTTTCCTCGGGAGTACGGGAAACGGAATACATAAAGACGAGCTGCTTTTTTCGATAAACGGGGACGACACAAAGGTTTACGGGTCGCAGGGGCAACAGCGTTCCGTCTGCCTGTGCCTGAAACTTGCCGCCCTAAGCCTTGCGCGGGAGAATACGGGGCGAACGCCGCTTTTGCTCCTTGACGACGTTTTGTCGGAACTTGACGATTCAAGGCAGAAGTATGTGTTAAACCTTGCCCTTGACGTGCAAACCCTCATAAGCGCGACGGGCGGCAATATACTAAAGGTCAAAAACGCCGACAGACATTTTCTTGTCGAAGGCGGAAAAATTTTGTTGACATAACGTTTTTTAATGTGTTACAATGGGTTTGGTAGGTTTGCAATTTTCATTCATTTTCGTTTATGGTTTTTATTGCGGTTTTCAGTCTTATTACCTGGTTAGCCCTATTTCTAAGAGCGGAGGAATACATATGAAAGACTTAAGCATACGCGCAAAGATGCTTATAGGATTTACCATTACCATCGTTTTAACGGTCGTTTTATCTGTGGTGGCGGTCGTACAGCTTAATTACGTCAATAAGACCTACGGAGACGTTTTAGACTCTCCCGTTGCGCGTGAAATCCTGCTCCTTAATATGCGCGAGAAATTCGCCGAAACAAGGCGTCAGGGGCTTGCTAACGCGAACGCTATACGGACGGACACGCTTAATCAGGCGAACGCGCAAACCGCGATAGACGCCGCCTTTGACGACATATACAAAACCATAGAAAAATATGAGGAAAATCTAAATAACTCCGCGTTTTTAAACAGCGCGCAGGTAGCCGAACGCCTTAATACTATCGAACAGGTGCGTTCCGACATAAAGCAATACAAAACGCTTGCCGCGGACAAACTTATCGCCGACAACGACGCCGACACGATTAACACGACTGTCGCGGCGGGTACGCAGCTGTCGACTAACATATCGACGACAATAGACCAGCTGGTGGAGACCGCCACGCAGACGGCGGACGAGATGAGCAACGAGACCTACAACGCCGCGCAAAACACCATAGCGCAAATAATCGTACTGGCTGTCATCATCATTATCGCGTCCCTCGTCGTCGCCTTTTTCATCGCGAATATGGTGACAAAACCCATTGCGCGAATCATTGCCGCCTCTGACGAAATCGTAAAGGGAAATCTTAACATAAATATACCCGTCACCTCAAAGGACGAGACGGGCGTGCTTTCGGCGCGGTTTAAGACTGTGGCGGACACTTTTAAAAGCCTTTCCGACGAGATAAAGGAAGTTTCAAGAAAACACCACACCGACGGAAGTATATACGCGGAAATCGACTCGAAAAAGTTTCAGGGAGATTTCGCCTTGGCGGCGGATTCTGTGAACGGACTCGCTAAGGGGTATGTCGAGACTATACGCGAGGCTCTTGCTTGCATAAGAGAAATCGCGGACGGGAATTTTGACGCGACCGTGTCCCAGTTCCCTGGCGAAAAAGTCACCGTAAACAAAACGGTTGAGGGAATCCGCGCGGGGCTTAAACACGTCGCCGCCGATATCCTTTCCGTGGCGGAATCCGCCCAGAACGGGAAACTCGACATAAGCGCCGCGACAGACGGGTACAACGGCGACTGGCTGGGCATTATCGGCGGGCTTAACAAACTTGTGCTCGCGGTGGCGAAACCAATCGGCGAGTGCCACGAGATAATCTCCGCAATGTCGCAGGGGAATTTCAAAAATTCCGTCAAAGGCGACTACAAGGGTGCGTTCGCGGACATTAAAAACGCGCTGAACGATATGGCTGTCTCCACCGATTCGTATATCGACGAGCTTAACAAAGTTTTGTCCGCATTGTCGGGCGGCGACCTCACTCAGGCGATTACCCGCGAATACAAGGGGCAGTTCCAAACTATAAGAAGCTCAATCAACAATATCTCCGAAACCCTTAGCAAAACCTTGGGCGAAATCTCCTCCGCGTCGGAACAGCTGCTTGCGGGCGCGAAACAGATTTCCGAGAGTTCTATGCAATTGGCGACGGGAGCTACCGAACAGGCAAGCTCCGTCGAGGAACTTAACGCCTCTGTCGATATAATCAACTCGCAGACGCAGGGCAACGCCGAGAACGCGCAAAACGCGGCGGGTATATCGGATAAATCCACCGTTAACGCGCAAAACGGCAACGCGGAAATGAACAAACTGCTTGCGTCTATGGACGGAATCCGCGAATCGTCGCACAATATCTCAAAGATAATCAAGGTAATCGAGGACATAGCGTTTCAGACAAACCTGCTTGCGCTTAACGCGTCTGTCGAGGCGGCGCGGGCGGGCGAACACGGCAAGGGATTCGCTGTCGTGGCGGACGAGGTGCGTAACCTCGCGGCGAAGAGCCAGAGCGCGGCGAACGAAACGACGGGCATAATCGAGGATTCTATACAAAAAGTGAACGACGGAACGGTGCTCGCGAACGCGACGGCGGAATCGCTGGGGCTTATCGTCACGAACGCGACAGAAGTTTCTTCTATAATCGGCAATATCTCGGTTTCCTCAAGGGAGCAGGCGGAGGCTGTCGCGCAGGTGAGTATCGGGCTTGGCAAAATCTCCGAGGTCGTTTCGTCAAATTCCTCCACGTCGGAAGAATCGGCGGCGGCGGCAGAGCAGCTCAACTCACAGGCGGAGATGCTTAGACAACTCGTTTCGTACTTCAAGTTTAAGCGTTAAAATTTTTTTAAAAAACCATAAAAATACACTTGCAAAAGCAAAAAAATAGTAATATAATTATATACAGAAAGAAATTTACTGGGTTACTGGAGTGTTCGTCAGCTTATTATTTTGAACCTACATCACTTAATCGGGAGTCCGACAAGGATTACCAAACGCCAGGCCTCGACGCGCAAGCGTAACTGTTCAACGTGCCCTCGATTGAACCCCGGAGGATTGCGGGCGGTTTCATGAGGATACCCACCTAGCAATACGTTAGGGTGTCAAAATATAGGCAACGGCATTTTGGTACAAATTTTTATATATAAAGCGTCCTCTGAACCACAGGGGACGCTTTTTTTACAAAAACTTCTTAATCTCGTTTAGTAACTTTTCCCGCTCGGCGGGGGTCATCTGTTCGTCGAACTTTTTTTGCATAAAAATTGGCTTGTGAAGTTTCGCCCGCCCGTTTTCTAAAATCATGTAAAGTTCGGCGGTTTGGGCGGATTTTACCGCCACCGCCATGGTATTCTTAAAAAGCTCTTCATCTCCGTTGTACGCCATTGTGATATGTATTGTGCGTCTGTCTTTCTCTGTCGTGTACCAACACGTCATATATAACCCCCTTGAGTCCTTATCTTATAGGCGTAAAATCAGGAATTTTTTGATATGGTAAATTATATAAAATTACTGCCCGTATCATTACTAAAATTAAAAAAACCGCTTGACTTTTTCGGTCAAAGCGGGTATAGTATTCTTATGTAATGCGTGGCTGGCAAGCCCAGTCATTAGCCGATATTTCAGGTACTCAAATAACCGCTATTCATTGGGTGAGGAGCGGTTATTTTCTTATGAGTAAAAAAAACGCGGACAACACGGGCATAAAAATCTCTACCCACGGAGCTACGTAAACGAAAGCTAACCAGAAAACTCGGTTTAAGCCGTTCATCAACTTCATCATAAGGCATCACCTCCTTTCGTTTGTTACTCTGAAAGGAGGCTAATAACCGCGCAGCCAGCCACGCAAATATATACTACCACATTTAGACAAAATAAGCAACAATAAAATTAAAAAAACCGCTTGACTTTTTCGGTCAAAGCGGGTATAGTATTATAAACGAAAGCTCACCAAAAAACTCGGCTTAAGCCGATATTTTCAGGTACTCAAATAACCGCTAGTCCTTGCTTTGGGGGCGGTTATTTTCTTATGAGCAGAAAAAACGCGGACAACAATAAAATTACAGTTTTTGATTAAAAATGTCGATATTATAAGCGGACGATTTTTACATATGATAAACGGAGGAAGATATACATGAAAAAGTCGATTATGCAGCAGTTCATAAGGTTCAGCGTGATTTTTTTCCTCGCTATATTCATAGGCGGTGGCGCGGCGTTTTTGTTCGCGATAAGGGCAATCGTCCACAAGGACGCGCAGCAGGAGCTGACGCGGCTTGTCGATATTGAACGCGTAGAACTCGGCAACCAAGTGGACAGCCAGATTGCGCTTGCCGTCAAAATGGCGGGTTCGCCCGTGATTAAAGACTATCTGAGAGCTCCGAGGGACGCGGAGGCGTCGGCGCGTGCCTTTGACGAATTTTCCTCATACGCGGAGGCGTTTGGCAGTAAAAACGTGTTTTGGACGAGCGAGGAGAGTCACGAGTTCTATCTGGCGGGGGAATTAGGTTACATATTAGACGAGAACGCCCCCTCGGAGGAGTGGTATGTATCTTCAAAAAATTCCTCCGCGCCGTATATTTTTAACATAGATTACAACATAATGACGGGAGCTACCAGTTTTTGGATTAACGCGCGGAGTACGGATACTGACGGCAAATTTTTGGGCGTCGTCGGAATCGGAATCGAACTCACGGAGTTTTTTCATGACATCTACAAGAATATTGACACGGACATATATGATTTGTACTTCTTTGACCATGAGGGAAGAATCACAAGCGCGGTTGACGCTCAGCTCGTTGTTGACGGGGTGATGATTTCGGATATATTTGAGGGGGACGCGCTTGGCGCGGCAAAGAATCTCGGCGCGGACGACATTAAACTAATCACCGACGGAGAGACTGAAATCGTCGTCGGGAATCTTGAGAGTCTGGGTTGGTATCTTGTGGCGAGCACGAAAGTCGGCACGGATATGTACTTCAAGAATAACGTGTCGCTTATCTATATGATTCTTATATTCGTGGTACTTGTCGTTTTTATCGTGTTCAATATTATGATATTCAGGCGCGTGATACTGCCTGTACGCGACGCGCAAACCGCTATGCGTACCGTCTCGGGCGGGGATTTTATCGACATAAGGAGTAACGCCGCGGACGAAATCGCGAGTATGCGAAACAGCGCGGCGGACGTAATCGACCATTTCAGGAATATTATAGACGCTATCGAGGAGAACGCGGAGGCTCTTAACCGCGGCGACATATTCGCGTCAATTGACGAGAGTAAGTTCGTCGGGGATTACGCGGTCGTTGTTTGCGCGGTGAACAGCGCAATCGGCGAAATCGTAAGCGAGCTCACATCGTATATCGAGTGTTTGACAAAACTCGGGAAAGGCGACTTTGACGCGAATATCCCGAAACTTCCGGGTAAAAAGGCGATTATGAACGACTCGCGGGATATTTTGAGCGGATACCTCAAGTCTGTTAACAACGACATTGAGGAACTCGCGAAAAACGCGGCGGGCGGGGAACTAAGCGGCAGACTTTCGGCGGAAAAATATGACGGCGACTGGAAGGATTTGGCGGTATTGCTCAATAACCTTATGAGCAGTTTCCAGACGCCCGTAAACGAGACGATAAAAGCTCTCACCTCTATGTCGAAAGGCGACATGGGGGCATATATAACCAGTGATTACAAGGGGGATTTCTTAGAGATTAAAACGTCGGTGAACTTCACGATGAAAACGGTCGGCTCGTATATCAAGGAAATCGCGGAGGTGCTTAATAAGGTCGCCCGCGACAACAACCTTAACCAAGAGATAACGAGAGAGTATCTGGGCGACTTCAACGAGATAAAATCCTCGATAAATATGATTTTGTCGAGTTTCAGCGGCGTTATGAACAATTTCAGAGACGCGGCGCGGGACGTTTCAAACGGCGCGTCAAGCGTGGCGAACAACAGTTCGTCGATAGCGGAGGGAACAGACAAGGAATCGGGCGCGGTTTCGGTATTAAACTCCTCTATGGACGTTATCAACGAGCGTACTGTCAAAAATTCCCAAAATGCCAACGAGGTCAACGCACTCTCGCTTGATTCGCGGAAAAACGTCGCGAAGGGCAACGAAGAAGTTCAAAAAATGCTTGAGGCAATCGCGGATATCAAGACTTCAAACGCGAATATCGCGAAAATAAACGACGTTATCGAGTCTATCGCTATGCAGACAAATTTGCTTGCGCTGAACGCGTCGGTTGAGGCGGCGCGGGCGGGCGAACACGGCAAGGGCTTCGCCGTCGTCGCGGAAGAGGTGCGGAGTCTGGCAATAAGAAGCAAGGACGCGTCCAAACAAACCACCGCCTTGATTGAAGAATCCGGCGCGAAAGTCGAAGTCGGCGAACAAATAGCACACCTCACCGCCGAATCCCTTGAAACAATCGCCTCCGACTTCTCAAAAATTTCTAATGTCATCTCGGATATCGCAAAAGACTCCAAGGAACAGGCGGAGTCCATTCAACAGGTGCTGGTCGGGGTCACGGAGATTTCCTCGGTGGTGGCGCGAAACTCCATCGCCGCGAAAGAATCCGCCGACGTTTCCGCCGAACTCTCCTCCCACGCGGACACCCTCACCCGAATGGTGTCGGTGTTCAACACAAAAAAATAATTATATTAGCCTATATTTCAATTGCTCAAATAACCGCTAGTCCTTGGTCAGGGGCGGTTATTTTCTTATGAGCAAGAATAAAATTACAGTTTTTAATTAAAATGCCGATACTATATACAGATAATTTACAGATAATTTTTACATACGACAATAAACACGGGGGGAAATCAAACTTGAAGAAGTCCATTATGAACCAACTCACAAGATTCAGCGCGATTTTTTTTCTTGCGATATTTATAGGCGGAGGTTGCGCGTTTTTGTTCGCGATAGGGCGGATAGTCCACCAAGACGCGCAGCAGGAGCTGACGCGGCTAGTCGAGACGAAGCGGATAGAACTCGCGGCACAGATAGACAGCCGAGTTTCCCTTGGCGTCAAAATGGCGGACTCGCCCGTTATTAAAGCTTATCTCAAAGACCCGGAGAACGCGGAAATATCAAAACTCGCTTTTGACGAGTTTTCGTCCTACGCGAAGGCGTTTGACAGCAAAAACGTGTTTTGGGTAAACGACAAGAATCTTGAATACTGGTACGGCGGGGAATTAAGCGAGGTTATGAACGAGAAAGAACCCGAAGACTCGTGGTATTTCGCTCTAAAAAATAACACTGCCGTTTCGTACCTTTGTCAGGTAGATTACAACCCGTCGATTGACGCGACAAATCTTTGGATTGACGTGAGAAGCGTTTCTGACTCCGGCGAATTTTTGGGCATAGTCGGAATCGGAATCGAACTCACGGAATTTCTTAATGACGTTTACAAGGATATTGACACAAACACATACAATTTTTACTTTTTTGACCCCGACGGCAAAATCACGAGCGGGGTTTCCCCGCAGCAGATTCTTGAGGGCGTGTCAATTTCGGATATGCTTGATATCGGCGACACCGCGCTTACAGAGGCGAAGAAACTCGGCGCGGACGATATCAAGCATATCACCGACGGACATACCGAAGTCGTCGTCGGGAATCTTGAGATTATGGGCTGGTATATTGTCGCGGATACGCTTGTCGATACCAATATGTACTTCAAGAATACCGTGTCATATATCTACTTGATTCTTATATTCGTGATACTTATCGTTTTTGTCGCGTTTAACTTCTTCTTGTTCAGGCGCGTGATAGTGCCTGTACGCGACGCGCAGAACAGTATGCGTACCGTCTCGGGCGGGGATTTTATCGACATAAGAAGTAACGGCACGGACGAAATCGCGAGTATGCGAAACAGCGCGGCGGACGTAATCGACCATTTCAAAAACATCATAAGCGCAATCGAGGAGAACGCGGAGGCGCTTGACCGAGGCGACATAGACGCTACGATTGACGAGAGTGCGTTCGCGGGGGATTACGCTGTCGTCATACAGGCGGTAAATCGTTCAATCAGCGGAATCGTGGGCGAACTCACGTCATATATCGAGTGTTTGACAAAACTCGGCAAAGGCGACTTTGACGCGAATATCCCGAAACTTCCGGGCAAAAAGGCGATTATGAACGACTCGCGGGATATTTTGAGCGGATACCTCAAGTCCGTGAACAAGGATATCGAGAAACTCGCGAAAAACGCGGCGGGCGGGGAGCTGAGCGGCAGACTTTCGGCGGAAAAATATGACGGCGACTGGAAGAATTTGGCGGTATCGCTTAACAACCTTATGAACGCGTTCCAGACTCCGATAAACGAGACGATAAAATCCCTCACCTCTATGTCGAAGGGCGATATGGGGGCATATATAACGAGCGAGTACAAGGGGGATTTCGGCGCGATTAAAACGTCGGTGAACTTCACAATGAAAACGGTCGGCTCGTATATCAAGGAAATCGCGGAGGTGCTGACGAAGGTCGCCCGCGACAACAACCTTAACCAAGAGATAACGAGAGAGTATCTGGGCGACTTCAACGAGATAAAATCCTCGATAAATATGATTTTGTCGAGTTTCAGCGGCGTTATGAATAATTTCAGAGACGCGGCGCAGAACGTTTCAAACGGCGCGTCAAGCGTGGCGAACAACAGTTCGTCGATAGCGGAGGGAACGAGCAGAGAGTCGGGCGAGGTTCAGGCGTTAAACGCCTCTATGGACGTTATCAACGAGCGTACTGTCAAAAATTCCCAAAACGCCAACGAGGTCAACGCGCTCTCGCTTGATTCGCGGAAAAACGTCGCGAAGGGCAACGAAGAAGTTCAAAAAATGTTAGAGGCAATCGCGGATATCAAGACTTCAAACGCGAATATCTCGAAAATAAACGACGTTATCGAGTCTATCGCGACACAAACAAACCTGCTTGCGCTGAACGCCTCGGTTGAGGCGGCGCGGGCGGGCGAACACGGCAAGGGCTTCGCCGTCGTCGCGGAAGAGGTGCGGAGTCTGGCAATTCGTAGCAAGGACGCGTCCAAACAAACCACCGCCTTGATTGAAGAATCCGGCGCGAAAGTCGAAGTCGGCGAACAAATAGCGCACCTCACCGCCAAATCCCTTGAAACAATCGTCTCCGATTTCTCAAAGATTTCTAATGTCATCTCGGATATCGCAAAAGACTCCAAAGAACAGGCGGAGTCCATTCAACAGGTTCTGGTCGGGGTCACGGAGATTTCCTCGGTGGTGGCGCGAAACTCCATCGCCGCGAAAGAATCCGCCGACGTTTCCGCCGAACTCTCCTCCCACGCGGACACCCTCACCCGAATGGTGTCGGTGTTCAACACAAAAAAATAACAAAAAAGACTGCCGTCGGTTTGAGGGCAGTCTTTTTTTGAAATCCTACGAAACTCTGTTGCGTTCAAGGTATTCTTGAACATACCGCAGACTCTCGCCGAAACGCTGGAAATGCACAATTTCGCGCTCGCGCAAAAATTTTATCGGGTCGGCGACATCGGGGTCGTCAATCAGGTTCAGCAGGTACTCATACGTCGCCTTCGCCTTTTTCTCCGCCGCCATGTTTTCGTATAAGTCCGTTACCGGATTTCCGGTAGATTGAATCGTATCCGCTGAAAACGGCAACCCGCCCGCGTTTGCCGGGAATATGCCAAAACCGTGGTCAACATAGTTTGCGTCAAGTCCCGCTTCTTGCATCTGCTTTGGCGTAACGCCGCTCAGCAGTTGTGTTACTATCGTCCCGATTAGTTCGAGATGTGCGAGTTCTTTGGCACATTATGTATAACACTGATATGCCTTAGGGCGGCAGCGGCACGGCGAGGTTGCAAACTCGATACAAAATAATCTCTGGACACCGCTGTAATACCGCAACAAGAACCAAAAAAACCGCGAAAGTGGAAAAAACCGAAAAATCCCGCGAAATCCCAAAATGGCGGGGTTTATTTTTTTGGTTGCGCAATATTTTTGTTTTTGCTGCGGATTTTGTAGAGGGGATAAATGGGAATATAAAAGTGTTGATAAATTAGAGGTTACAGTCATATTTTCAGAAGATATTTTGGATATTTCATAGTCTTTTGATAATCGTCTGGAGTTATTCATCCAAGCAAAGGTTAGCTCCACTGTTTTGGTAATTGTAAAACCGCATAAATTGGCAAGACGAGCATATACATATAGATAAACAAAGGACAGGGGCGGATAGTATGGTTGCAAAGATAATAGGCGGAGCTTTAGTGCTGATTTCGTGCGTGTTCGGGGGAGCGTATATGTCCATGCGGAGTTCTTTTCGGGCGAACGAACTGGAGTCGCTGCGCCGCGCCTTCCTGATACTCATTTCGGAAATAGAGTTCTCGAATCCCTTGCGGGAGGCGTGCCAAAACGTTGCGGAGCGGGTGCCTTGCGCCGCCTCAAAGATTTTCGCCGCCTTTGCGGATTTGATACAGGAACAGGACGGCTCACGCGCCTGCGATTTATGGGAACGCGCCGTTAGGGCGCACGCGGGCGGCTCGCAGCTTAGCCCCTCCGACGCTGAAATGCTGTTAAGTTTCGGGAAAACTTTCGGATATCTTGACACAACGATGCAGCTCAACAATATCGGGCTTGCCCTTAAATATATCGACAACGAAACGACGCTTTTATCGGAAAAAAGTTCTAACGACAAAAAACTCTACCTAAATCTCGGCGTGTTGGGCGGGCTTATGCTTGTGATTGTTTTAATTTAGGGGTGCGGTATGGACTTAAAATCTATATTCCAGATTGTGGTAATCGCCATTTTCATCGCCGTTATGAACCAAATGTTAAAGCGGCTGGGGCATGAGGACCAAGGCACTCTGGTATCCATCGCGGGTATTATCGTGGTGTTTATGTGGCTTTTCCCGCATATCAGCGACCTTTTCACGACGATTCAGACGCTTTTCCAAATTTAAGGCGGTGACGTATGAGTTTCGCGCAAATTGCAATCCTCGGGATAACCGCGTCCGTACTGGCTCTCACCCTAAAACGGCACGCGCCTGAAATGTCGCTTATGATAGGGATTGCGGCGAGCGTCGTCATATTCGCGGCGGTAGTGCCTAAAATAAACGCCGTGGCGGAGATAATCAAGAGCCTTGAGGGAGATTACGAGTATATGCCCTTCGTGCTTAAAATAATCGGGATTGCGTACATATCGGAGTTCGCGGCTGGGATTTGTTCGGACGCGGGGGAGTACGGGATTTCGTCAAAAGTCGAGGCGGCGGGCAAGGTTTTCATAATGATAATCGCCGCACCCGCGCTGATTACGCTTTTGGAGGTTCTATCAGGATTGTTGTAAGGGGTGTGTTTTTTGGTTGATGAAACACTGGATATGCTTGATTTCAGCGGTTTGGAGAAGTTTACGCAGACGCAAGGTTTTCGCGGGCTGGCGCGGGATATAATCTCGGGGGAGTATGTGATTTCGCCCGCCGCCGTGTTTCAGTCGGTGATTAATATGTTTTTCGGGGAGATTACGGACAACCTGTCTTTGCTTCGTAATTTGGCGGTTTTGACGCTTCTCGGCGCGGTGCTTCGGAATATGACGGATTCTTTCAAAAACAAGGCGAGTGCTGAGCTTGGCGGATACGCACTCACGATAAGCGTCCTGCTGCTTATGTTCGCGTCCTTTCGCGCGGCGTATGATATCGCGTCAAGCGTGATTTCTAGGCTGACGCTTTTAATCGAGGCAAGCATACCCGTCCTCACCGCGTCTGTAATCCTAAGCGGAAACGGCGCGGGGGCGTTTATCCTAAATCCTTCGCTGGTGTTCCTTTCGGGGGTTTTGGCTCTATTTATCAAAAATTTCATACTCACGGGGATTGTGATGACGAACAGCGTACAAATGGTCAATTCCCTAAGCGAAAAAGACATACTGACGAAATTGACGGAAGTTTGCACGAAAGCTATAAAATTCTGCCTGAAACTATGCGTGACGATATTTATGGGGGTTTTGGCGCTGGAGCGGCTTAGCGTTCCCGCCGTGAAAACCCTTGCGGGAAAGGCGGCGAAAAGCGCGGTGAATCTCGTCCCTGTTGTGGGCGGTGCGCTCTCCTCCTCTGTCGATACATATTTCTACCTTGCGAAAACCGTAAAAAACGGCGTCGTTTCCGCGTTTATAATCTCTTTCGCGCTAATACTCGCCCTACCCGCCGTGAAACTCGCGGCGTTGTCCTTTTTGTACCGATTCGCGGCAGGGATAATCCAGCCCGTCTGCGACCCGCGTATAATCAAATGCCTCGACGCGGCGGCGGATTTCGCGGGGCTGCTCCTTTCGTCGCTTCTTGCCGTTTCCGTAATGTTCCTTTTTGTGCTTATAATAGTAGTGACTTTTTAGCGGGTGACTTATGCAAAACTATCTGTTCTCCATCGCGGCGTTTTTAATCCTCCAGAGTTTCGTGCGTATCATAATCCCCCATAGCAAATATCAGGGATATGTGGATTTTGTAATGGGACTGATACTTATTACTATCGTCACAAAACCCATAGCGAAATTTGTCAAAACCCCGCCCTCTGGCGCGGAATTCGCCCTTTCGCGCTACTCTCTGCGCGAAAAATACGAGGATAAATTCGCATATTTGACCGAGGCGCAAAATAAACTGATTTTAGACGAGTACACAAAACAGCTGTCGTCGCAGGTAAGTATGTACGTTAAAAATACCTCAAAAGAATATGTATGCGGGGAGGCGGCTTTTGATATAAGTACCGCGCCAGAGGAATTCGGCGCGATTGAGAATATGTATTTGACGCTCTATAAGCCCGAAAAGCGGGGCGGAATTATCACGATTAAAGGCGATAAAATTTCTCTTCCGCAAGAGGGCGGAGAATCCGCCGAATTATCCCGCATAAAAAAAATGCTGTGCGGAGTCTATAATTTGTACGAGGATAATATACATATTACAGCGGGAGGGTCGCCTTGATGGATAAATTCGCGGAGTATATAAAAACCGCGTTTCGGGACAAGGATAAAAAAACCGTCGCGAACATAGTCACGGGGCTTATTCTGGGGATAGTGATACTTGTCGTAAGCAAGACGGGGTTTCTCTCTAAAGCTCCCGAAATTTCCGAACCCGCGAAACTTCCCGAAACGCGAAACGAGGCGGAAACCGAGGGCGGCTATGAAAAAGACCTTGAACGGCGGCTGTCCGAGATACTTTCGCAAACGGAGGGGGCGGGGAAGGTTATGGTTATGCTCAAAGTCAAGCAGGGCCGCGAAATCGTGGTCGGCGAGGACACAAAGCGCGACACCTCCCGCACCGCCTCGGATTACACCGAAAGCTACACCTCAAACAAGATAATCGTAAACGACAATCCGTTGGTACTCACCGAACGCGCTCCGCGGGTGGAGGGCATAATCATTATAGCGCAGGGCGGAGGAGATGCTTATGTAAAAGAGTCCTTAATACGGGCGGCGGGGGCGGTGCTTGATTTGCCGCCGCACAAAATACAGGTGTTAAAAATGAAAACTTGAAAGGGGCAGAAAAATGTTTGTGTTAAAGAGGAATCAGATTATTATAACGGCTCTCGTGGTTATGGTCGCGGTTGCGGGGTATCTCAACTATGTGGACACCGAGAAGTCGAGGGAGAACGGCATAGCTCTTAACGAAAACGGCGACGTGGCGGCGTTGATACCAAGCGGGACGGACACTGTGGGCAAAGACGACCTCTACACGGATTTCGGCGACGGGCTTTTTGTGAACGCGGACGACAACCCGGCGATTGCGTCAAACGCGGACGAAACAGACCCGGGGACGGCGGTGTTCGTGAGTTCGCAGGCGTTTACGGACGATTCGTACTTCATTCAGGCAAAACTCGACCGCGAACAGGCGCGGAGCAAGCAAAAGGAAATTTTGACGGATATGATAAACAACGGCAACATTGAACAGGGCAAACGCACGGAATGTGCGGGGGAAATGCTCGCCTTGCAAAAACGTATCGAGAAGGAGACCGCCGCCGAGGCGATGATTGAGAGTAAGGGATTTTCGGAAGTCTATGTGCGTATTGACGACGACACGGTGGACGTGGTTGTGAGCAAGGCGCAGCTCTCCGACGCGGAAATCGCCCAGATTGAGGATATTGTCAAACGCAAAACGGGCGTGACCGCCGATAAGATACGAATCAGCCCCGTGAAAAAATAACGAAAACCCCCGCTTGCTTTGGCGGGGTTTTTTTTCCCTCTTGACAAAAGTGTAATAATTTCTTATACTTCATAAAATAGGATATAGTTACGGAAAAAATCTGAAATACTAGGAGGCGCAAAGGTATTGAGAATACTTGGAACGGGAAGTTGTCTACCTAAGCGGATTGTGACAAATGACGACTTGGCGACTTTCCTTGAGACTTCCGACGAGTGGATTTTTTCGCGTACGGGAATCAAGGAACGCCGCGTATTAAGCGACGAAAAATTCGAGGACATGGCGGCGGGCGCGGCTCTTGAGGCCCTTGCGGACGCGAAGGTGGACGTGTCCGAGATAGACTACATTCTTTGTTCGAACACAATCGGGGAGTATATGACCCCGGGGCTCGGGTGTTTCGTTCAGAAGGTAATCGGGGCGACTTGCCCCGCGCTTGACGTAAACGGAGCTTGTTCGGGCTTTGTTTTCGCGCTGCAGATAGCCAACGCGCTTCTTATCTCCGAGTACAAAAAGATACTCGTGATTTGCGCCGAGGAAAGCTCGCGCCTTTGCGACTGGAGCGACCGCTCGACTTGCGTGTTATTCGGGGACGGCGCGGGGGCGGTGGTCGTCGAAAAAAGCGGGGACGACCCGATTTTTCGCGTGAACACGGCGTCGCACACCGACATACTCTACTCGCGGTATGAACCGGGAAACAGCCCGTTTGTACAGGAACATCAACCAAAGCACTATCTGCATATGAGCGGGCAGGAAGTCTACAAACTTGCCGTTTCCACAATGTGTTCCGACATAAACGACGTGCTTGACCGTTCAAACCTGCAGCCCACAGACGTGAAATATTATATACTGCATCAGGCGAATCTGCGCATAATAAACACTATAATCTCGCGTATGAACCTCCCCGCCGAATACTTTCCGCATAACATCGAAAAATACGGCAACACCTCGAGCGCGTCTATCCCGATTCTTTTGGACGAGATAAACAAACGCGGCGGACTCAAACGCGGCGAAAAGGTTGTTTTCAGCGCGTTCGGCGCGGGGATTACGTCAGGGTCCTGCGCTATGACTTGGTAAAAATATAATAATCAGGAGGAATTTTTATGGCGGACAACGCGGTTTTCACAAAGGTATCAGAGGTTTTGGCGGCTCATTTGAGCATGGACATTTCGGAGATAACGCTTGACGCGACTTTCGAGCAACTCGGGCTTGACTCCCTCGACACGGTTGAAATCGTTATGGAACTTGAGGACTTTTTCAACGTGACCATCGAAACGAACGAAAACGTCACAAAAGTGAGCGATTTCGTGGATATTATCGAAAAACAAAAAAAGTAGGGACAGGGACTTAATATGATTAAAACTAACATTTGTGATATTTTTGACATAAAATACCCGATTTTTCAAGGCGGAATGGCGTGGATTTCGGAGGCGACACTTGCCGCCGCCGTTTCGAACGCGGGCGGCGTCGGGTTTATTTCGGCAATGAACGCGGGAGTTCCGTATGTCCGCGAGCAGATACGAAAGTGCCGTGCCCTGACGGACAAGCCTTTCGGCGTGAATATTATGCTTATGAGTCCCTATGCCTTGGATATCGCGAAACTTGTAATCGAGGAGGGCGTAAAGATTGTCACGACAGGCGCGGGGCTTCCCGCGTCATATATGCCCGACTGGCTTGCGGCGGGGATTAAGGTCGTCCCTGTCGTTCCCTCGACAGCTATCGCCCGCCGCGTCGAGAAATTCGGCGCGACGGCAGTAATCGCGGAGGGCGGGGAGTCGGGCGGTCACGTCGGAGAACTCACGACTATCACCCTTGTCCCGCAAGTCGTCGACGCGGTTTCTATCCCTGTAATCGCGGCGGGCGGAATCGGCGACGGACGCGGAATCGCGGCGGCGTTTATGCTCGGCGCGACGGGCGTGCAGTGCGGGACGCGCTTTCTTACCGCAACCGAATGTCAGGTTCACGAGAACTACAAAAAGAAAATACTCGAGGCAAAAGATATAGACACAATCGTCACGGGAAAAACCCTGGGACACCCCGTGCGTACCCTAAAAAACGCCTTTGCGCGTTCCTATGCCGAAAAAGAGCAGAGCGGGAACGTTCCAAAAGAAGAATTGGAGAAATTAGGCGCGGGAGCTCTTAGAAACGCCGCCGTGGACGGCGACGTTGCGCAGGGGAGCATAATGGCGGGGCAGATTGCCGCTATGGTCAGGGACGAACTCCCCGCAAAGGATATCATCGAGAGAATGTTTGAGGAGGCGGAAAAACGCCTTGAAGGAGCTTCGTTATGTCTGGTGTAGCGTTGTTGTTCGCGGGTCAGGGCGCGCAGTACGCGGGAATGGGCAAGGATTTGTACGATAACTCGCCCGCCGCCCGCCGCGTTTTTGACATGGCTGAAGATATAAAAAAGGGTACGCTCGAACTATGCTTTAACGGCCCTGAGGAAGAGTTGTCGCGCACGATAAACACCCAGCCTTGCCTTTTCGCGGTCGACCTTGCCTGCGCCCGCGCTTTCGCGGACGGGTTTTCGGGGGAAATCGGGGCGTTGGCGGGGTTCTCCTTGGGCGAACTTGCCGCACTCGCGTTTTCGGGGGTGCTCTCCGACATCGACGCGTTCACGGCGGTGACGAAACGCGCCGAATTTATGGACGAGGCGGCGAACGCAAACAAAGGCGTTATGGCGGCGGTGCTTAAATTGTCGGCGCAAGAGGTCATAGACGCGTCGTCGCGCTTTGAGGACGTGTACCCCGTGAACTTCAACTCCCCCGCGCAAACCGTGGTCGCGGCGAGGGACTTGACGGAGTTTGAAAAAAAGGTGAAGGAACTGGGCGGACGGCTTGTGCGGCTTAACGTGAGCGGGGCGTTTCATTCTCCCTTTATGGACTCCGCCGCCGTCAAATTCGCGGATTACCTGAAAAACGTTACTTTCAGTACGCCAAAAATCCCGATTTATTCAAACGTGACGGGGAAACCCTATGAAAACGATTTTAAGGGACTTTTGGCGGAACAAATCAAAAGTCCTGTGAAATGGACGGACACTATAAAAAACATAACCGAGAGCGGCATAGACGCGTTCGCGGAAATGGGCGCGGGCAAGACCCTTTCGGGGCTTGTGTCGAAAATCGGCGGAGCGAGCAGGATTGTCAACGTCTCCGACGCCGAAACGTTAAATAACGCATTATTGATACTAAAGGAATGATAGTATGGTTGCTGTTGTAACAGGTTCTTCACGCGGAATCGGGAAGGCGTGCGCCCTTGAGCTGGCAAAAAACGGATACGACATAGCCGTGATATACGCGGGGCATACCGCCGCCGCCGAGGAAACCGTGTCCGAAATAACCGCCTTGGGCGTTCGCGCCGCCGCCTATAAGTGCGACGTCTCGAGCTATTCCGCCGTGGAGTCCACCGTAAAGGAAATTTTGGCGAACCAAGGCGACATAT
>BNUF01000002.1 GCA_025997155.1 Clostridia bacterium | reverse complement strand
GATTCTTGTAAACGTCGGGGTTCTTGCATAATTCGTCCATAAAAGCCGCTCCCTCAAGGAGTTTCTTTATGTCGATTCCGCAGAACGCCGCCGGAAGAATTTAAAAACCCCCCTGCCTTATCAGCGGGGGGGTTATTTTTATATAATATATTTATCGTTTTTGGGTGCGCGGGAGTCTATCTCCGCTTTTTTCTCTTCGTATCCCGGTCGTCCGAAAAGCGCGTATGTGGCGTTTTTGCCTTCCTCAACGCCTGGCTGGTCAAACGCGTTAATGTCAAGGAGTTCGCCCGAGAACGCCGTCGCCACTTCGAGAAGATACAGCAGCTGCCCGAGAGTGTGTTCGTCCACGTGCGGCAGGGATATTGTCAGGTTCACTTTGCCTGCGCGGTTAAGGGCGTATTCCGTCGCGACCTGTTCGACTTGGATAAGCTGGTTTTGCGTCACCCCGCCGAGGAAACCGACGCTTTTGATATCCTCAAAAATTTTCGGGATAGTGATAGTTTCCTTGAATTTATCAACGGTGATAAATACGATTACCTTGTCGAAAGGACCCTCCGTGTAGAGCTGAACCTGCGAGTGCTGGTCGGTAACGCCAAGGGCGCGCACGGGAGTCGGTCCTACATTCACGACGTGTTTGTTTTTGTCGAATTTTTTACCGAGGGATTCGGCCCATATCTGCGCGTACCAGTCCGAAATGTACTTTAACGAATCGGCATAGGGCATCATAACGGAAACGTTTTTGCCCTTTGAAAGAGCGATATGGTGAAGCAAGCCGTACATATACGCGGGATTCTTGTAAACGTCGGGGTTCTTGCATAATTCGTCCATAAAAGCCGCTCCCTCAAGGAGTTTCTTTATGTCGATTCCGCAGAACGCCGCCGGAAGAAGCCCCACGGGGGAGAGTTCGGAAAAACGCCCGCCCACGCCCGACGGAACGATGAAAGTCTTGTAACCTTCGTCTTTGGCTATTTTTATGAGATTGCCTTTTTCCTTATCGGTGGTACAGACAATGTGCTTTTTCGCCTCCTCTTTGCCGAGTTCTTTTTCGAGAAGGTCTTTTATAATCATAAATTGGCTCATAGTTTCGGAAGTGCTGCCCGACTTTGAGATTACGTTGAAAAGGGATTTTTTGACATCTATTACTTGAAACAAATATACTAATTTTTCAGGGTCAACGTTGTCGGCGACGTAGAAACGCGGATAACCGCCGCGTGAATCACGCGGGAGCTCGTTGTAGTAGGGGTGGTTGATTGCTTGCTGAACCGCCGTGGGGCCGAGCGCCGAGCCGCCGATTCCAAGCACGACGAACGCGTCGATATCGTCTTTGATTCCGCCGACATAGGACAAAATATCCTCTACAACGTCAGTTTGGTTGTAGGGCAAGTCGCGCCAGTCCGTCCCGCCGTTTTCGCGTTTTTCCGCGAGAGCTTTGTGAGACGAGGCGACTTTTTCGCTGAGTGCGTCTATCTCGGAGATTGTCAGCCCGTCGTCGCCTACATACTCCTTTAGCATATTGTTAAAATCAAGTCTTATTTTTTCCATTCAGATAGCCCCTCCAAAATATTCCGATATTCCTATGATTATATATAAATATATTATTTTTGTCAATCGGGTAAATCGTAGAGGGAGCGAAACTCGTAACCCTGCTCACGCGCCGCGTCAATCATACTTGCAAGAGACTCCGTGTTCGCGGAGGAGACCGCGTGGAGGAGAGCTATTTCGCCGTTATGAAGTCCCGCCGTAAAACGCGTGAGAGCTTCGGACGCGGGAGGTTGGTTGTCAACGAGCCAGTCCTGATACGCGAAACTCCAAAAAACCGTTTTATATCCGAGCTGGTTGGTTAAATCGAGTACGCGTTCGCTGTACTCTCCCATTGGAGGGCGGAAAAACTTGGGCATCTCTTTGCCCGTCTGCTCGTTGTAGATTTGCGCGAGTCCGTTTATTTCGGAAGCAATCTGCTCGTCGGAGAGTGTCGGAAAACTCTTGTGAGAAATCGAGTGGTTGCAGGGCAAATGCCCCTCGTCCGCCATTCTCTTTACAATTTCGGGATTTTCGACTATATACGGCTTTGTGAGAAAAAATGCCGCGGGAACGTTTTTTTCTTTGAGTACGTCTAGAATTTTGGGAGTATTACCGTTTTCGTAACCGTTATCGAAAGTAAGATAAATAAATTTTTGAGAGGTATCGCCCAAATAGCAGGCGTTGTATTTTGAAATATCAATCTCAGTCTGCGCGCCGGAAGGTTGGTGGTCTTTGCCGCGAACAAAATACCAGCCCGCTTTTTTGTTGTCTTTGCCGCTCTGTATCTCTTCGGCGTAGGTGTATCCCACGGAAAGAAACGCGAATACCGCAAGTAGTGTAATCAATGTTTTCTTCAAAAATATCACATCCTTAAAATTTTAATCAAGGATTATTATTTATGATACCTACATAATTATACTACATTTTACGCAAAAATTTGTCAACCGATTTCTAAAATTCTTTTAGAACGCGTAGTCTCCTTCCACATAGTCCTCGATGATTTCGAAAAAAGTCGTGTGCGTAACGCCGTTTTTGACGATAAGACCGCGAAGGTGTTCCGCCTTGCCTTTGTCGGGCGTTATGTCGTTTATCACGCTGGTTTTACCGTCTAAGGCGATGCGAAGCCCGTAGACGTTTCCGTGATACCCCTCAATACTGACTGAGCTTTCAACCACATCGCATTGCAGTTCTGTTTCCATAAAAATACCCCCAATAATGTAATAGTTTTTTAACAAATTTATAATACTTGTGTAACAAAGTATAAATAGCATATATAAAAAGATTCTAATTGTCAAGAAAAATTTTTGCCGAATCGTAAAAAATTTTTTACGGCTTGTACATTGTAATTTCACGGATATAATGGTATAATAATATATGTTTGACTTATCGTCAGATAGGAGATGCGGTTTTGAGCGAAGATTCATTAAAGGAAGAGATAGACGTAACAGTTGAGGAAGAAGACGACGATTCCGACTTGGATTTAAACGAGTACGAGTCCGCCGCCCTTGAATCTTTGGAAGACGATTACGATTATGATGAGGAAATTGTGGAACTGTCCCTGTGGCAGTGGATTGCCTCGTTTTTTATACGCTTTTGGCATTTTATCACGGGCTACCGCGAACAGGTAAACCTTGAGGTCATCTCAAAGTTTAAAATAATCCTTGACGAAATGGATAAAAAAGCCGCCGGATACGACGACGCGGCGGAGTCCTCCGTGCTTTGCGAGGAAGCTCTGAAAATAGCGCGTCAACGCCTTCTTCTGGCGGGAAAAATCTCGTCGCTTGACGAAAAAATCGCCGAGGTGAAATGTTTCGAGAACCTATCCGACCTAGACACCGAAAAATTGCAGAATATGCTCCAAAGTTATTTGTCCCTCTCAAGGGAACGCAGCGCGCTTTTGTACCAAGTAACCGAGTTTGACGCGTCGCTTGTGAAGATGACGCGGCTCGAGGAAGACGCGAACAATTACGTTGACGACATAACGAACGCCGAGGAGCATTATCGTATGCTCAAGCGCGATTTGGGCTACCTTGAAGGAGAAAAGGCGGAACTTGAGTACGAAAAGGAATACCTTGAGCGCGGGCAAAAATTTATCCAAAAGTTTTCGGTGTTTATGGTGTCGATTTTCGCCGCGGCGACGATTGTCCTTGCGTTTCTGTTCGTGTTCCGCGACTTTCCGATACTTTTCCCGATGGCGATTATGGTCATTTTGCTAATGGTGATTCTGTTCGTATTGTATCTTTTTCGCCGCCGTCTAGTGTATGAACTCAAACTCAACCTGAAAAAACAAAAACGCGCCGTAGCTCTCCTCAACAGGAAAAACGCCGTGTACGCCTACTATATAAATTACCTGAACCACGAGTACAAAAAATACAAAGTCAAAAACTCGCAAATGTTACGGCGGAATATAAAGGATTACGAGGCGTACAAGTACCTGACTAAGAGGCTTGACAACATTCGTAATATTATGTCGCAAACAGAGGAACAAATCGAGAAATTTCTGCGTACAAAGAAAATTAACCACCTCTCGACTTCCGTCGAGCATTTTGCGCAGAGTATTAACGTCGTCGATAAACAGCAGTATCACAAAGACCTTATGAAAGAACGCCGCATAATGGAGAAGACCCTCACCGACCTAGACAACAGACACGAGGAAATATGGGATTTACTAATCGAGATGAATCAAAGCGACATATCGGACGGAAAGTTCGTCGACAGGATAATCAGCGCGTACCTTGAAGAAGTCGAAAGAATATTTTTCGTAACCAGCACCGCGGAAGAAAAAGGAGATACAAAATGAAACGCTTTAAAATAGATAAAGAGTATATGAAAAAAGCTTTATACGTACTTTTTGTCATATTTTGCGCTATCCTTTTCGAGAAACTTTTGTCGCATTTTGATGTAATCGGCACGAGCATCGAGTCGTTCTTCGTTCGGCTTAGAGTTATTTTGTCGCCGTTTATGTGGGGTTTTTTTATCGCGTATCTGATGAACCCCGTTGTGCGGTGGCTTGAAGGAAAGATTTTCAAACTGCTGCCGAAAAAACAAAAAATAAGCCGTTTTTTGTCGGTGTTTATGTGCTTTTTGGTGCTGATAGGGTCAATCGTGCTGATAATCAACTATATCATCCCCGAAATGATACAAAGCGTTTTGACGTTGATTGACGGCATACGGCACAGTCGGTTTTACGATATCAGAAGTTCTTTTTATACCGAAACTCTGCCGCAAATAAACGAAACTTTCGGCATCAATTTTACATACCAACAGGTTTTTGACGCGATAATCAACCCCGTTATGAACACTTTGTCAAATTTCCCCATAATTTTCAATAAAATCCTCGCGAGCGCGCAATTGATTGTACGCGTCCTCCTGAATTTTATTATGGGGGTTATGGTTGCGTTCTATATGCTGCTTGACAAGGAATCCTTTCAGGTGACAATCAAAAAATTACTTATGATGATGTTCAAAAAACCTATGGTACAAAAAATCATATACGTTGCGTCAAACTCAAGCACGGTGTTTGAAAAGTTTGTTGTGGGCAAGGCGATTGACTCGCTTATCATCGGATTGATATTTTTCGTTACCGCCCAATTCATAAAGCCGCCGTTTCCCCTCTTTTTGAGTCTTATCATCGGCGTGACGAATATGATACCCTACTTCGGTCCGTTTATCGGCGCGGTCCCCGTCATATTAATCACGCTTATCGACAACCCCGCGCGGGCGGTGCCGATTGGTATCGCGATACTTATTATCCAACAGTTCGACGGAATCATACTCGGCCCGAAAATTTTGGGGGATTCCACGGGGCTTAAACCTCTCGACGTAATCTTCGCGATTATCGTCGGCGGAGCGTTGTTCGGGGTTATCGGTATGTTCGCGGGCGTACCCGTGTACGCCGTCATAAAAACCGCGTTAAGTTCCGCGCTAGACAAACAGTACGGCAAAAAATATTTGATTACGGGAGGCGACTCAAATGGAGCTGCAACAGACGGCTAAACCCGCGAATAGGTATGTACTGGTCGTAATCGCCGTCTACCTTTTCGCCCAATTCGCGCTAGCGTTCGCGGGCAGGTATATCCATAACGGGGCGGTTTTGGGAATGGCATTGCAAATTATGCTGGTCTTGCCGGTGATTATTTACCTTGTGATTTTTAAGAAAAAGCCGAGGGACGTTTTTTTTCTGAACCCTCCTGGGATAATAAACGCGCTGTTGGGTATTACCATAATGCTCGCAATGTATCCGATAGGCGCGTTCCTCTCGCTCATTACCGCCCAGTTTATCCCAAACAACGTGTCCTCGTATTTGACGGCACAGTCGCAAGCAAACAGCGTGTGGGTTATGCTCCTCGGAATGGCGATAATACCCGCAATCTTCGAGGAACTTTCCTTTCGGGGCGTGGTTTTTCATAGCGTAAAATCAAGCCCGCGAATCAAAATCGTTATGAGCGGCGTGCTGTTCGGGCTTATGCATATGAATCCCTCCCAGCTCCTGTACGCGATAGTTCTCGGTATGGTCTTGGCGTTCATAATGTACTACTCAAAGTCGATATTTACCTCGATTATAGGGCATTGCGCCGTAAACTCCTCCTCAATAATATTGTTGTTCGTTGCAAAAAACCTACCCGACACGGCAAACACCTTACAAACGGAAATCGACCCCTCATTCGTGCAATCCCCAGAAATTCTTTTTGTAATGTTTCTGGTGATGCTTGCGTCGCTTCCTTTTTTAGGACTTTTGATATACATATTTTTGAAACACAACAAAGTTACCTTTGAGAAAACCGAGAAGAAAAAGACGAAAATCTTCACATGGGAATTTTGGACAATTTTGGCTGTATATGTCATAGCAATCGTAATTAGCAATAAGGTATTGCAATAAATCTAAAATATGGTATAATGATAAAAAAGGAGGCTTTATCAATGGCACTTTTTACCAACGCACCCCAAAACCTGAATATGAAAAATATAGCGTTTTCGCACCTAATCAAACTAATCGAAACGCTTAAACAAGACTACAATATCACCTACCGCCTAATGCTCTTTACGACAAACGGTATCCTGATAGGCGACCTTCAGGAACTTTCGGATAAAAGTAATATGGTAAAATACACTGACGACCCGTCAAAAATAACTCTCGACGTGTCCGCCGTTTTCGCGAAACTCGAGGAAGAGTGTAACGTTGAAAAGAACTACTACAACGACTACTCAATCAATATGGTGGACGTTTCTGTTTA
The DNA here is from genome assembly GCA_025997155.1 of Clostridia bacterium. Lineage (GTDB taxonomy): Bacteria > Bacillota > Clostridia > Lachnospirales > WQUN01 > BNUF01. The sequence continues at coordinate 52,768 of BNUF01000002.1, read as the reverse complement.
TTCGGTAGGCGGGACGGAACCCCTGACGCGGCTTGACCAGATTGTGATTTTTACCGACCAGATTATAGGGTTCACGCTTGTTCAGAAATAAAAAAGCTCCCGCCGTATATGCGCGGGAGTTTTTTTATTTTACTTCGGTTAGGTACAGAAACAATTTCGGGTCGCCTTTGCCCGATTCCATAAGCATATACGCGTTAAACTCAATCGCGGCTTTTGAGGATTTAAGTATCGTACACCAACCCCCGCGTCCGTACCGTTTCGCCACGTCGACAAGACTGCGCCGAAGGTTCTCCGCCTCGACGAAAAAGTCGCACAAGTCGCGGTTTTGCAGCCCGCTTTCGCCAAGAAGTTTTTCCGCTTTTTCGTTCGCCATCGTGATTATCCCGCTTTGATTCGACATAATCACGGCTTGCTGGCTTGTTTCAAATATCTTCTGCGTAAATTCTTTTTCGTAGCCCAACGCCTTTTCCACGTTTTTGAGGTAGGTGACGTCTTTTATCACGTTCGTGAACCCGACAATGTTGTTTGAGTTGTCATACATTGGAAAAAGCGACATTTCGGCAAAATAACTCGTGCCGTCCTTTTTGACTTTCCAGCCGCTTTCCTCGTACCGCCCGTCACGTGTCGCCGTCTCGATTCTCGTTTTGATAATGTTCTTTTTTATGTCGGATTCGGACAGGATATGCTCGACGCTCTGCCCGATTATCTCTTCTTTTTCATAGCCCAGAATCTGCTCCGCGCCCTTGTTCCACGCGGTGATTATGTTGTCGGTGTCAAGCGCGTAAAGCGCGTAATCCTTGATACTGTCGATAATATTGTTGAGAAACACCGTGCGGTTGTCTATTTTCTTTTCAAGTTCCTCGTTCAGGTTTTGGATAAGAGTGTTCTGGAATTTGAGTTCGTTAGTAAGGCGTTTCGTCTGTTCATACGCGACCGCGTTCCCTATTGAAATCCCGATATAGTACCGTATGAGTTCGATTATCTCGCTTTGGTTTTCCTCATAATTGTAGATGCTTGCCAGCGTCAGCACGCCCACAAGCCGTTCCGCGTCGATAATCGGGATTATCATCATACTTTTGGGCTTAATCTTGCCGAGATAGGTACGTATGATATACACGGAGTCCTCGGGGATATCCTTGATTATCTTGACCTCGTTCGTCACCGAACCCATAATTCCCTCGCCGATATTCATATCGAAATCGCCGTAAATATTTTTTGAAAATCCGATAGATGATTTTATCTCCAGCTTATTTGTCGCCGCGTTCGCCAAATAAAACGCCGCGCAAGTCGAGTTCGTCGCCTTGATGACTTTTGGCAAAAGGTCCTCAAGGAGCGCCGACAAGTCGATATTGACCGCTATGGAGTTCGCGATGTTAAGGAGTTCCTTGCGGTTGTTCTCCCGCTCCCTAAGCATTTCCGCAACCGCTTTAAGTTCCGTGTAGAAATCGACCATATCGTCGTCGGAGATTACCAAATTGTTCAAATCCTCGTTTTCGTCCAAAAGTACGCGAACGGCTATTATCGAATACCCGATAATCTTGTTTATCCTGAGTCTTGTTATGTGCTGAAAGAACATACCCAAAATCACAAGTATAAAAACGTCGATAATAATCAGGAGGTCGATGACCAGCATCATCTGGATATCCATATGCACCTATCTTTCACGGACAATTTCCTATATGGATTACATTTTACCAAAAAATTGCGGTTATGTAAACTTTGGAACACAATTAGACTGACAAAAACATTGCTTATCAGCCTGTTTTATATTTCAACCGAAATTAGTTTGACTAGGCAGACAGGATTTGAACCTGTGAATGATGGAGTCAGAGTCCATTGCCTTACCGCTTGGCGACTGCCCATTATTACCGAGTATTTTCCTAAGTCCTAGACAGTATACCATACTTATTAAATTTAGTCAACAGAAATTTTTAATTATATTTGAATAAAAAAAGAGGGCGGTTAAGCCCCCCTTTTAAATTTATCTGTTTTTGATTGCGGCTTGAGCTGCGGCAAGACGCGCAATCGGCACACGGAACGGTGAGCAGGAAACATAGTTAAAGCCTGTTCTGTGGCAAAATTCGATTGAGGACGGGTCGCCGCCGTGTTCGCCGCAGATACCGATGTGAATGTCGGGGCGAACAGGTTTAGCCTTGTCAACGGCGATTTTGATGAGCGCGCCGACGCCTGTTTGGTCAAGACGCGCCGTCGGGTCAACTTCGTATATATTTTTGTCAATGTAATCTTTGAGGATTTTGCCCGCGTCGTCGCGTGAGAGTCCGAAAGTCAACTGCGTCAAGTCGTTTGTGCCAAACGAGAAGAACTCGGCTTCTTTTGCGATTGCGTCGGCGGTGAGAGCGGCACGCGGGATTTCAATCATTGTTCCGACGTGGTAATCAAGGGTCACGCCTTTTTCCTCGAAAACTTTTTTAGCCGTGCGGTCGACGATTTCGCGTACATAGCGGAATTCTTTGATTTCGCCGACAAGCGGTATCATAATTTCGGGAACAATGTTGTAGCCCTTTTCCTGTTTAATTTCGATAGCGGCCTCGATGATTGCGCGTGTCTGCATTTCGGCGATTTCGGGGTATGTTACGGCAAGACGGCAACCGCGGTGTCCCATCATCGGATTCAGCTCGTGGAGAGCTACTGCCTTCGCTTTGAGTTCCTCGACGGGTTTGCCCATATCTTTCGCAAGCCCTTCAAATTCAGCGTCCGTATTCGGAAGGAATTCGTGGAGAGGGGGGTCAAGGAGACGGATTGTAACGGGGCGACCTGCCATAGCTTCATAGATACCTTTGAAATCGGCTTTTTGGAACGGAATAAGCCCGTTAAGAGCCTCGACGCGTTCTTCAACCGTGTCGGAGAGAATCATCACGCGCATTTTCGGGATACGGTCTTCTTCAAAGAACATATGCTCGGTGCGTGTGAGTCCGATACCCTCCGCGCCGAGTTCAACCGCCTTCGCCGCGTCTTTCGGAGTGTCGGCGTTTGTGCGGATTTGAAGAGTGCGGGTTTCGTCCGCCCATTTCATAAATGTCTCGAAATTGCCCGAGATAGCCGCGTCAACGGTTTTGATATCCTCGCCGTAGATGTAGCCCGTCGAGCCGTCAAGCGAAACATATTCGCCTTCGTGGAAAACGCGTCCGCCGAGCTCAAAGGATTTATCTTTTTCGTTGAATTTGATTTCCTCGCAGCCAGATACACAGCAGCGTCCCATACCGCGCGCAACAACGGCGGCGTGGCTGGTCATACCGCCGCGAACGGTGAGTACGCCTTGGGCGACGTTCATACCGACGATATCCTCGGGAGACGTTTCAAGACGCGCAAGGATTACGCGTTCGCCGCGTGCCGCCGCAACTTCGGCGTCCTCGGCGGAGAAGTAGAGTTTGCCGGCGCCCGCTCCGGGCGACGCGGGAAGTCCTTTTCCGATTGATTTAGCCGCTTTGAGCGACGCTGAATCAAAAACAGGGTGAAGGAGTTGGTCGAGCTGCCCTGGGTCAACCTGCAAAATCGCTTCTTCTTTTGTTATTTTGCCTTCTTTAACAAGGTCAACGGCGATTTGAAGCGCGGAGTCGGCGGTTCTTTTGCCGTTGCGCGTCTGGAGGAAGTAGAGTTTGCCTTTTTCAATGGTAATTTCCATATCCTGCATATCGTGGTAGTGGTCTTCAAGTTTTTTGGCAAGCGAAACGAACTGGTCGTAGATACCAGGGAGATTCGGCTCGTCTTTGAGTTCGGACATAGGCCGCGGTGTGCGAACACCCGCCACAACGTCCTCGCCCTGGGCGTTAATCATATATTCGCCGTAGATTTCGTCAACGCCAGTTGTTGGGTTACGGGAGAAAGCAACGCCTGTACCCGAAGTGTCGCCGAGGTTACCGAATACCATTTCCTGAACGTTTACGGCAGTACCCCATGAATAGGGAATGTCGTGCATTCTTCTGTATACGAAAGCGCGTTCGTTCTCCCACGAGTGGAAAACCGCGCCGATTGAGGCGTACAGCTGTTCTTTCGCGTCGGACGGGAACTCTTTCCCTTGGTCGTCTTTGTAGATTTGTTTGAAGATTGCGACAACCTCTCTGAGTTGTTCGTCGGAAAGCTCCAAGTCGCTTTTAAGTCCTCGTCTCTCTTTGTATTCGTCAAAGGCGCGTTCAAATTTCGATTTTGCGACACCGATAACAACGTCGGAGAACATCATAATGAAACGGCGGTATGAGTCATACGCGAAACGCGGATTGTTGCTGTTTTTCGCCAAAGCTTCAACAGACGCTTCGTTTAAGCCGAGGTTGAGGACGGTGTCCATCATACCGGGCATTGACGCGCGAGCACCCGAACGAACGGATACGAGAAGAGGGTTGTCGTCCGAGCCGAATGATTTTCCTGATTTTTTCTCAAGTTCGACAATGCCCGCGTCGACTTGGGCTTTTGCCTCGTCGCTTAACTGATGCCCCCAGTTCTGGTTGTACTCCGTACACGCCTCTGTGGACACGATGAAACCGAAAGGCACGGGAAGCCCCAAATTGGTCATTTCCGCGAGGTTTGCGCCTTTGCCGCCGAGCAACTCTTTCATTTTTCCGTTGCCTTCCGAAAAGAGATAAACGTATTTTGCCATTAAAAAACCTCCTGATATGATATATGAAAAACAAGCAGAGCCTGTTTTATAGACTTAGTAACTCTTGGTACAGGGATTTGTTGGTGGTATAGAGTTTTTGGAAGACTTTGTAGTATTCCGCGTATTTTTCGGGGTTTTGGGGGGTGTAGGTTTTGATTACGCGCATAGATTTCTCTTTCGCGTCGGCAAAACTCGGGAACACGCCCGCGCCGACACCCGCTATAAGAGCCGCGCCAAAGGCGGGACCTTCGCTTATGTTAAGGAGTTTGAGGGGGACGTTTAACACGTCGCATATGATTTGCGACCAGACGGGGCTTTTTGCGCCGCCGCCCGTGATATACACCTCGTCCATTGACGCGAAATCAAGGACGAGATTAAACATATCCTTAAGCCCGAACGCGACACCCTCCATAACGGCACGAGCCATTTCGCCCTTTTTGGTAAGGGAGGAGAGCCCGAAAAAGATACCGCGGGCACTCGGGTCGGTGTGCGGGCAGCGTTCGCCGAAAAGATACGGCGCGAAAAGGAGATGGTTGCTGCCGATAGGGGTTTTCGCGACAAGCTCGTTAAGTTCGTCAAAAGATTCGCCTGTCAGGATTTCGCGGGTAAGCCAGTTAAGACATTCGCCCGCGCTGAGCATACAGCCCATCGCGTAGAAACTGTTGGGGTAGGAGTAGTTGAAGAGGTGAACCGCACCCGTCACCTTTGATTTAATGTCGTCAAGGAACGCGACTACCGTGCCGCTTGTGCCGACGCTTACGACGGCGGAATTTGAGGAAACGACGCCGTTGCCGATTGCGGCGCAGCTGTTGTCCGCTCCGCCCGCGATTACCTTTACGCCATGGGGCAGCCCGAGTTCAGACGCGGTTTGCGCCGAAATAACGCCGACTGTGCCTGTGGACTCAATCGCTTTCGGCAAAATTTCTTTCGGTATGCCGATTTTTTCTACAAAGGATTCGTTGAATCTGCGGTTTTTTACATCAAAAGCGAGAGTACCCGCCGCGTCGGAATAATCGGTGTATACATTGCCCGTTAGTCTGTAATTTATGTAGTCTTTGGGCATTATTACGGAAGATACCTTTTTGAAGTTATCAGGCTCGTTTTCTTTAAGCCATAGAATTTTCGGGAGGGTAAAACCCTCCAGCGCAAGGTTGTACACCTCGGAGAGGACGTTTTCGACCGACCCCGCGATTTCATAAATTTCCTTGGTTTGCGGGGTGGTACGCGTGTCGTTCCACAAAATAGCGGGACGGATTACGCCGCCGTCCTTGTCAAGAAACACGGAACTGTGCATCTGCCCAGAAACGGCGAGAGCTTTTATGTTCGCGGAAATTTGAGGGTTTTTGCCCGCGAGAGCTTTGACGCACGAAAAAGTCTTATCCCACCACACCGACGGGTCTTGCTCAACGTGTCCGTTCGCGCCGAAATCGGGCGTGTACTTTTCGGACGCCGAATCGACGATTACGCCGTCGTCACCCAGCAAAAGGCACTTCACGCCGCTTGTTCCTAAGTCGATACCTATACAATATTCTGCCATGTATAAAGCGATTCTCCTTTTTACAATAAATTTTCCGCACAATATTAACAAGTAAAATATACCACATTGAAGGAGCGTCTGTCAACAATTATTTTGCGTATTTGACGAAAATTAACTCCGCTGATATAATTGAATAAAAGGGGCGAGGTTAATGTCTGAAAAGGGTTATTTTATTAGAGAAAACCGCGACGTAAAGGCGCAAAAGATACTAAGCGTCCTAGGGGACGCGGCGGGACGCGAAATCACGGGGTTTAAGGCGCTTGACATAGGCACGGGAAACGGCGGGATTGCGCGTTATGTAGCGGGACGCGGTAACGAGGTTACGTCGGTTGACGTGTCACAGCACGAAAAGACGGAGGGGTTTACTTTCGTCAAGGTTGACGGGGCTAAACTGCCGTTTCCAGACAACAGCTTTGACGCGGCGATTTCAAACCACGTAATCGAACATATGCCCGAATACGCCCTGCACTTGGGCGAGGTTTGCCGCGTACTTAAAAAAGGCGGATTATGCTACTTTGCCACGCCGAATAGGGTTTTCCCAAAAGAGCTGCACACGAAAACATATTTTTTGCACTGGTTTCCTAACAAGACTTTCTATGGGCTTTTGAAAACTTTTGGGAAATATCAAGAACCCCTGTTTTTGCTTACGTACAGCCGTATGAAAAAAATGTTTACGGAAAACGGTTTTACGTACAAAGAGTACACCTTTGACATACTCAAAAACCCCGAAAAATTCCACCTTGACGAAATCCCGAAGATAGGAATTCCGCGTTTTTTGATTCCATTCTCCAAGATTAATATATTTGTACTCAAAAAGATTTAGCCAAGTTTCGCCTTGACGGCTTCGGGGATTGAGAGCTGAGGCGCGTCGCCGTCGATACCTCCCGCGAATTGTGTCACAAAAAATTGGTCGTATCCGCTTAGATATTCGGTTAGGTCAAGTTGAATCTGCACGGAATTTTCGGTAATTTGCACCGCGGCGGGGACTTCGCCGACAGAGGTCTCTACCCCCAGATTTTTCAGGTATTCGGAGATTGTGGACACGTCATAGGTATATCCGTCCGAGGTTTTTGTCAAATAATGGTAGTCCATAGGGTTCGCCTCTTGCATAATAAGCGTCATCATCTTCACGATGTCGTCCTGACTGGCTAGGGGCTGTACGCGGTACTCCCCGTCATAGTTTACGGCGTATACCCCGCTTTCCTCCGAATAAACGGCGGTGGACGCGTTCACCAGCTCGTCTATCTGGTTGCGCGTATCGACATATATCGCGAAAGGGTCGGGTTTCGTGAACGCCTGTGTCGTCAGGCTCTCCTGCGCGTCGCCCGTTTTTCGCGCCGTGGCGGTGACGGCGTATGTCACGGTTTGAAAGTCGCCCAGAGAGTTGAGGAGCGTTAGCACTTCGGGGGGCATATCGGGTACGGGGGCGTTCTTTGACGGCTCGTTAGTTTCGGTGTTTTGCGGAGCGGGCGGCGCGGATTCCGGCTTCGCCGCCTGTTTTTTGCAGGATACAAATAATAGCGTTAATACCAATAATATACATAATTTTTTCTTCATAGGGTACACTCCTAATTATATTGACCAAATCGTGTATTTACATTATAATAAAAACAGAATCCAAACGCAAGGGGCTAAATTTTATGGAGAACGGGATAACGTTTACAAATGTCAGCAAGACGTTCGTTTCGAAAAAAACAAGCATACACGCGATAAATAAATTAGACCTTTCCATAAAATCAGGCGAAGCTTACGCACTCTTGGGGCATAACGGCTCGGGGAAAACGACTACTCTGCGACTTATTCTGGGGCTTTTTCGGCGTGACGGCGGAGCGATTTCGGTTTTCGGGGCTGACCCGAGCGCCTGCGGCGACGAGGTGCGAGCTATGTGCGGGGTTTTGTCGGAGGAAGTCGGCTTGTACGAACCCTTGACGGTATACGACAATCTGCGGTTTTTCGCCGAGATATACGGGCTTTCGCCGAAAATCTACAACGCCCGAATCGATGAAATGCTAAAAATGTTCGAGATATACGACAAAAAGTTTCTTCCTATAAAAGGGTTTTCCCTTGGAATGAAAAAAAAAGTCGCGTTAATCCGCGCCTTCATTCACGAGCCGAGAATCCTGCTGCTCGACGAGCCGACAAACGGGCTTGACCCCGTAAGCACCGCAACCTTGCGAACGCTCATACAAGACCGCGCCGCTATGGGCGCGACCGTCATAATCACCACCCACAACCTTGACGAAACGCAAAAGATATGCAACCGCGTGAGTATCCTCCGCCACGGCGAAAACATCTTCACCGACAGTATAAAAAATCTGGAGGAAAATCAGGATTACTGGGAAAACGGGCGTTTCAGCCTTGAAAAATTATATATGACTATTGAATACCTGTAAGAGCCTTTATTACAGTTTGAGTATCCCCAGTTTTTGGGTTGCGTCAAGGGCGGCGTTCTGCTCCGCCTCTTTTTTCGATTTGCCTTTGCCGCGTCCCAGTTCGCGGGCGTTGATTCGCACAAGGGCATAAAAAGTTTTGTCGTGGGAGGGTCCTTGTTCGTCATAAATCGAGTAGGTTATAGGGTTTGTTGAGGATTGCTGTATGTATTCCTGAAGAAACGTCTTGTAGTCGAGTTTTTTCGCCTCCTCCATTGGTGTGCGGAGTTTTTCGGACAATTTCCCGAGGATAAATTTTTTGGCGGGTTCGAGTCCGCCGTCAAGAAAAATCGCCCCGACGATTGCCTCAAACGCGTCCGCGATTATCGAGCTTCGTTCGCGTCCGCCCGATTGCTCCTCGCCGTTTCCCATCATCAGGTATTTGTTAAGATGAAACTGCCGCATAACGTCCGACAGCGTTTCCTCGCGGACATAACTCGCGCGCAGGCGCGACATATCGCCCTCGCTCATCTTCGGGTGGTTCTTGTAAATCCACTCGCTTATGACGATTTCAAGCACCGCGTCCCCCAGAAACTCAAGGCGTTCGTTGTGGGTGAGGTTATGTTCGTTGGCGTAGGAACTATGCGAAAACGCCGTGAAAAGAAGGGATTCGTCGGAAAAACGATATCCGATAATCTCCTCCGCTCGTTCTCTGTTGTACGATTCACTCATATACTCATATTCCCTTTGATTTTTTCGACTATATCCTTGTCGATAAAGGACGAACACTGTTTTATCGCCGCGTTTATCGTGGTGCGGGTCGCCGAGCCGTGAGACTTGACGACAAGCCCGTTAAGCCCGATTAGGGGTACGCCCCCGACTTTGTGGTAATCGAATTTGTCCTCGATGTTGCCGAAACCTTGTTTAAGGAGTAAACCGCCCAGTTTGGAAATCGGATTTCGGTAGACTTCCTCTTTAATCATTCCGAAAATGCCTTTCGCAAAGCCTTCCGTGTATTTTATAAGTATGTTCCCGACGAACGCGTCGCAAACAAGCACGTCGCACACCCCCGCGGGGATTTCCCGCGCCTCGACGTTTCCTATAAAATTAATCGTCTTGTCCTTTGAAAGAAGTTCAAACGCCTCTTTTGTGAGCTGGTTGCCCTTTTCGGGTTCAGCCCCGACGTTCACAAGCCCGACACGCGGTTTTTTTATGTTCATCACGTTTTCCATATATATCGCGCCCATTTTGGCGAATTGCAGCAGATACAGCGGTTTCGCGTCCATATTCGCCCCCGAGTCGAGCAAAAAGGTAAACCCGCCCTTTTCGTTCGGGAGAAGTGTCGCCAAGGCGGGACGCGCAACGCCCTCGATTCTGCCGACAATAAGCGTCGCCCCCGTCAGCAGCGCTCCCGTCGAACCCGCCGAAATAAAAGCGGACGCGTCCCCGTTTTTTAGGAGGTTAAGCCCCACGACAATCGACGAGTCTTTTTTTTGTTTTATCGCCGCCGTCGGGGAATCCGCCGTGCTTATGACCTCCGAGGTGTGGATTATTTCAAGGCGGGAATACTCCTCGTCCGACAGTTTGTAACCCTCGAGAACTTTTTTGATTTCGTTCTCAAAGCCCGCGAGGACAAGGCGTTTGTTTGTGGCGCGCAGAGCTAGAACCGCCCCCGCCACCGTCTCACTCGGCGAAAAATCCCCGCCCATCGCGTCTATGGCAATTCTTGCGTTCATAAATCCCCGCCTTTTTCTTATAAAAAAGGAGATGCCCGCATCTCCAGAGAATACAAAAAATGCTATTGTAAGACAGAAACCGCGCGTTTGTTGTACGTGCCGCAGGATTTGCAAGCGTGGTGAGATTTCACAAGTTCCCCGCATTTGCCGCAAGCGACAAGGTTCGCCACGGGTATTTTCCAGCTATCAGCGCGGCGTTTGTCGCGGCGGGATTTTGAAATTTTGCCTTTCGGACAGATTGCACCCATAATCTAAAACCTCCTTAATCAGACTGGTGTTAATGAATACCAATTATACAGGATTAGGCGGCGGTTGTCAAGGGCGTATTTATAGTTTCCTTAAGTTATAAAAAATACTGTTTTTTATGTTTGAAATGTGCTAAAATATTAAAGAGGCGTATCTATAACTCTTGGAGGGCGGTATAATGGCGGACGCGGAAACTTTGACGATAGACTCTAGGATAATCGGCGGGGTTTTCGGCAGCTTTGACCTTAATATAAAAAAGATAGAAAACGCCTTCGGCGTGTCCGTGACGAACCGCGGCGACGACATACAGGTGAGCGGCGGCAGGGTTCGCGGCGCGTGTACTGTTTTAAACAAACTCGCGGAGTTCTCAAAAAAGGGAGAAGTGACGGAGCAAACCGTTAATTATATAATCGCGGAGGTTATGGACGGCAATTTCTCCGAAATCGAGAAGATAAACGACGACGTGATTTGTTTAAGCAGCGCGGGCAAGCCGATTAAACCAAAGACTCTCGGGCAGAAAAAATATATCGACCTTATCCGCGAAAACACGGTGGTTTTCGGCTCGGGCCCGGCGGGGACGGGCAAAACCTACCTCGCTATGGCTATGGCGGTGAAAGCGTTTCGCGCCGGCGAAGTCTCGCGGATTATCCTCACCCGCCCCGCGATTGAGGCGGGGGAGAGCTTAGGTTTTCTCCCGGGCGACCTCCAGCAAAAAGTCGACCCGTACCTCCGCCCTCTTTATGACGCGCTACACGACATAATGGGGACGGAAGTCTTTCTTAAAAATATGGAAAAAGGGGCGATTGAGGTTGCGCCGCTGGCGTATATGCGCGGGCGTACCCTTGACAACTCGTTTATCGTGCTTGACGAGGCGCAGAACACCACGAACGAACAGATGAAAATGTTTCTGACGCGTCTCGGTTTCGGCTCAAAAGCCGTAATCACGGGCGACTTGACGCAAATCGACTTGCCTCGGGGCAAAAAATCGGGAATGGACGTCGCCGTCAGGATACTTAAGAATATAAACGGAATCAAAGTTGCGGCACTGTCGACAAAAGACGTTGTGCGTCACCCGCTTGTCGCGCAAATTATAAGGGCTTATGAGGAAACGCAAAAGCCGGGAGGCACGTCAAATGGCAGCCAAAGGTACAAGGCGAAACAGTAATTTCAAATTCATAGCCGTGTTCGTGGCAATCGCGTTTGTGATTACGGCGGCGGCGGTAATCACGGGCGGGTATTCGCGGAGCAGTTACCACCTTGCGGCGGGGACCGTTTCGCCCGTAAAATTCACCGCGACGCGTGACGTTGAAAAAAAGGTTCTTTTGGAACGCAGGCGCGAGGAAGCGCGAAAAAGCGTTATGGATATCTACATTGTCGATACCGAAACGAACGACAGGCTATTTACCCAAATGAACAGTTTTTTTGACCAAGTGGGGGAACTTAGAAACGAAAAAACGCCGATTTTCACGCCCTACGCGAATCAGGAGAAGATGAGCGAGGACAAACTGCTTGCCTACATAACGCAGAATCAAGTGAACGAACTTTTGGGACTTCCCGACCTCGAGTACGCCCGAATGAAAGCCGATTTGACCACGACCTTGCAGACGACGCTCGAGCAGGGAGTACGCCCCGACGGGGAGGAAAAAGCTCTTGCGGACACGAAGGAGCAGCTGGCGAATCTCAACTACAACCAGACGGAGCGAAATCTGGCGTATGAAATCGTGTCGAATTTCATCGAACCCAACCTTGTCGTGGATTATGAGGCGACGGAGTTGCGCCGCGAGGAAAAGGCGGCGCAGATTGCCCCCGAATATTACCTTAAGAACGAAAAAATCGTGGACACGGGCGAGGTAATCACGGAGGAAATGTACGCCGCCCTTGAAGAGCTTGGTTTTGTAAGCAAGAACTATATCGAGACTTTTCTGTCGTCTCTCGGCGCGCTTATCATTGTCGCGACAGTCTTCACGTTCACGCTTATGTATATGTCGCATTTCCCTCAAATGCTCGCGGAAAAGCGCAAGACGGTTATTTTGGCGTTCACGCTGTACGCGCTAATCGTATCCATCACATGGACTATGATAGGGGCGAACCAGCTGTTTGTGCCTATACTGCTTTTCACGATGCTTTGGTCGATGCTCCTCGGATACCGATTGTCCATTATGATGAATTTCAGCGTCGTGGTCATCACGACTCTTGTGCTTAAAGCCGACCTTGACTATATGTTGTACTACCTTGTCACAGGCACGGCAATCGCGATTTTGGCGCGGTACACCACGGAGCGGAGCAAAGTCCTCCTTGTCGGCCTTGTGTCGGGGGCGGTGAACGTCTTTGTCCTCCTTGGGTACACAATCTTTTTTGACACGGCGTACACGGGGCAGCTTATACAAAATATGTTCTACGCGCTGATTTCGGGGGTTGCGACGGTAATTTTATGCACGGGCAGTCTGCCGCTCTGGGAGGCGGCGTTCGGGGTGATTACGCCGATTAAACTGCTGGACCTCACAAACCCCAGCAACAAGATTTTGCACCGCCTGACACTTGAGGCGCCCGGGACGTATCACCATTCGCTGATTGTGGCGAATCTGGCGGAAACCGCCGCCTTCGATATCGGCGCGAACGCCACGCTTGTGCGTGTCGGCGGCTATTACCACGACATAGGAAAACTGAAATACCCGCAGTATTTCGCCGAAAACCAAGTAGGCGGCGAAAATCCGCACAGTTTCATAGACGCGGTGGCGAGTGCGTCTATTATCCGTTCACACGTGGATTTCGGAATCGAAATGGCGTGCAACGAGAAGCTGCCGATTGTAATCAAAGATATGATTGCCCAACACCACGGAAGCACGCTCATTAAGTATTTCTACTATAAATATAAATCCGAAAACCCCGACAAGGAAATTGACGAGAGTGAGTTTCGGTATCCTTACGAACCCCCGACGACACGCGAGTCGGCGATACTTATGCTGGCGGACACCGTCGAGGCGGCGGTTCGCTCTATGGTACCCACGGGCAAGACGATGCCCGAGGTGGAAGTCTTTATAAACACGTTAATCAAGGACAAACTAGACGACGGGCAGCTCACCGAAAGCGGACTCACAATCAAGGACCTTGCGACGGTTACGGGGTCGTTTATGCGCGTGTTCAGGGGAATGTACCACGAGCGGATTCCGTACCCGACAGACAGCAAGAAACAGAAAAAACTATTAGTTGACGAGACTGAGAAAAGGCGGTAAAATGGGGATTTTGTTTGAAACGGAAGTCGAATTAGGCAAGGAATACGAAGAAGTCATAAAGAATACGGCTAAGTTCACGGCGGAGAACGCGGGGTTTTTGAACGCCGAAATAAGTATCACCGTTACGGATAATGAGGGGATTAGAGAAATTAACAGGGAGTACCGCGAACTGGACGCGGCGACGGACTGCCTCTCGTTTCCGCAGTTTGATTGCTTGGCGAAAGTTGATAAAAACGGGTTTGTTATGTTAGGCGATATCGTTATTTCCCTTGAACGCGCCGAGGAACAGGCAAGGCAATTCGGACATTCGCCGACAAGGGAGCTGGCGTTTTTGAGCGTCCACTCGTGTTTGCATTTGCTGGGTTATGACCATTACGACGACGAAACGGAAAAGGAAATGACCGCCAAACAAGAGGAAATTTTAAGCGGCTTGGGGATTTCGCGTGAAAAATAAAAGTTTGTTCGACAGTTTCAGCAACGCCCTTGCGGGGATTATCGAGACGTTTCGAAACGAACGCAACTTTAAGATACATTTTTTTGCCGCGTTTATGGTGTTCCTTTTGATACTCTTTGTCGATGTTGACGCGAAAGAGTTCCTTATCGTGCTGTCGTCGATATTTCTCGTACTCGTGACGGAACTTATCAACACCTCCGTCGAGGCGGTCGTCGACCTTTATTGCGGCGAAAAACGCGACCCCCGCGCAAAACTCGCAAAGGACGCGGCGGCGGGCGGGGTGTTTCTCGCGACAATGTACTCCGTAATCGTCGGATATGTACTTATTTTCCGCAAACTTATAGAATTTGATTACCACTCATATTTACTACATAGAATACAGAGTACGCCGATACATCTTACGGTAGTCGCTGTATTATTAACACTTATGGTCACGGTTGCGATAAAGACTTTTTCGGGGCAAAAAAACCCGCTGCGCGGGGGGCTGCCGAGTTCTCACGCCGCCGTCGCCTTTGCCGTCGCGACAGCTATTTTGTTTCTTGTCGAAAATATGATTGCCGTTATGCTCGCGTATTTTCTGGCGGCACTTGTGGCGCAAAGCCGTATCGAGGGACGCATACACTCAATGATACAAGTCCTTTTGGGGAGTCTGCTCGGTATTTTTATAACTGTACTTATTTTCCAAATAAGATAGAGGTGCATATGAGCAAGCGAATATTACTATTTGTAATTCTTGTGGTTTTACTTTTCACATCATGTAAAAAGAACGAGGCATCGTCGGCGTTTTCAAACCGTGACGACATAAACGTCATAACGAACACGCCCGAAATCAAGGACGAACCGGAGGAGCCGCCGAAAGTCCCCGAGAGGGATTTGACAGGGCTTGCCGTGGACAATCTTACGGGGGATTATATCAAGGAAGACGTCGCCGCCCGCCGCCCTGTCGCCGTCGTCATAAACAACCTGAAAAAAGCGTTGCCGCAAAGCGGGATTTCGCAGGCGGATATTTTTTATGAGGTGCTTGCGGAGGGCGACATAACCCGAATTATCGCGGTTTTCAAAGATTTTGATTCCCCGAAAATCGGTACTGTACGCAGCGCTAGGGATTATTTTATAACTTTGGCAGGGGACACGGACGCTATCTTTGTGCATTTCGGCGGAAGTCCGCAGGCGTATTCCGACATAAAATCGAAGAAGACGGACAACCTTGACGGAATGAGGGACGGCGCGTTTTGGCGCGACCCCGAGAGATTCGCGCAAAAAGGAATGTACGAACACAGCGCGTACACCAGCGCGGAAAAAATCTTTGAATACGTGACAAAAAAAGGATACCGCACGGGGCTGAAAAACAATGACGGATTGTTCGAATTTTTTGACGAGTTTTCGTACCCCGACGGGGGAACGCTCACCGACACGGTGACTGTGCCGTTTTCTCCCGCCTATACCTCCGTCTTCAAATATGACCACAAAACGAACCTTTTTGAAAAATACAACGGGACGACCCCTCATATCGACGAGGAAACGGGCGAAATCCTAAAAGTATCAAACATAATCATACAATCTACGAAAATGTGGGTTATAAACAACGACAGCGCGGGGCGGCGCGAGGTGAAACTCGTCTCGTCGGGCAAAGGATACCTTGTCACAGGCGGCGAATACACCGAAATCACATGGGAAAAAACCGCCGCCGACTCTCCCACAAAGTACTATGACGCGAAAGGCAACAAATTAACCCTGAACAAAGGCAAGACGTGGATTTGTATCTTCCAAGACAACGGCACTGTAACGTTTGAATAGGGGTATATAATGAACAAGGATTTCAAGTCGGGCTTCGTGTCGCTGATAGGTCGCCCAAATGTAGGAAAATCGACGCTTATGAACACTTTGGTAGGCGAGAAGATAGCGATTGTTTCGAATAAGCCGCAAACCACGAGAAACCGCGTTCAGGCGGTGCTTACGACAGACGAGTTTCAGGCGGTTTTTTTGGATACGCCCGGGATACACAGGGCGAAATCGAAACTTGACGGATATATGCAAAAAAGCGTCCAGACCGCGCTCACGGAGATTGACGTGATTTTATACCTCTGCGAGCCGACGACGAAACTTTTGGAGGAGGATAGGGGAGTGCTTTCGGGCATACAGACAAAAGCTCCGATTGTGCTTGTCGTGAACAAGACGGACAAGCTGGCGGCGGGCGGAGATTTGCCGATTATTGAGGCGTACCGCGGGATTTACGGTTTTTCGGAGATTATCCCGATTTCCGCGAAAAACGCCGAAAACACGGACAAACTTGTAGATATTATAAAAAAATATTTGCCCGCAGGGGTTAGATACTTTGAGGACGATTATTTGACGGATTGCCCTGAACGGCAGATTATCGCGGAGTTGGTACGCGAAAAGGCGCTTTTGCTGCTTCGCGACGAAATCCCACACGGAATCGCGACTGTCGCCGAGCGTGTGACGGAATACCCGCAGTCCCTTACGATTGAGGTCACGATATACTGTGAAAAACGCTCCCACAAGGGCATCATAATCGGAAAAAACGGGGCGACGCTTAAAAAGATAGGGACTCTGGCGCGAGAGGACGCCCAGCGTCTTTTGGGCGTCAAGATAAATTTGCAAACGTGGGTAAAGGTAAAAGAGGGTTGGCGGGACGACGATTTTCTTTTGCGAAATATGGGGTATAGTTCATGAGAAAGGTTTTGCTGGTACTGTGTTTATTTTTGACGGCTTGCGCGAGCCACCCCCCTCAAGCCGTTTCTAAGCCGTCAGGCTTTGATTATATGAAATTAAGCGACGCCCAAAAAGAGGAATACGCGGTACTCAAAGAATACGAACGCGTTCAGGCGGCGGAGGTTGACGAATATTCCAAACTCCTTAGAAATATCGGATTGTCGAAAAACGCGGAGGAACTCGGGCAGATTCTTGACGAAACGATAAAGGATTGCCGATTAAGCCTTAACGTGTACACAAAACTTCTGCCGACGGCGTTTCCGCTTTTGTACTCGACGAACGATTACGAAAAGATACTCACGCACCTAAAAGCTTCGGCGAACGCGGATTTTCCCGAAATAGACTCGGATTATATAATAAAATATGTGCCGAAAGATAAGGGGCGGCTGTACCCTGTCGCCTTTTACGGAGGCGGGAACGAACTTTATATAAACCAGTACAGTTACAGCGAGGGCGAAATTCTTTTTACGACGCTGGCAAGGGAGGCGTACCCGGGGCGGCTGTACCAAGCCGCCTATTCCGAAGACAAACCGCCCGTTGTTCGTGAGATTGCCGAAAATTACAAAAGTTACATAAACGGATACTCCGCGTATGCCGAATACTATTCCTATAAGTGGTCGGAGTTGCCGCCCGAATACATAAAGGCGGCGCAGAATATGATGCTGCTCTCTCTTTGCGAGGCGGCAAAAAAGGAACTGGACGAGCGAAAACCCCCGCATTATGTATCATACGCGGGCGGACTTCTTGAGATTTTGGAACTCAAAGAAACGGCGGATTACCCCGACAAGGATTTTCACGA
Source organism: Clostridia bacterium (assembly GCA_025997155.1). Classification (GTDB taxonomy): domain Bacteria; phylum Bacillota; class Clostridia; order Lachnospirales; family WQUN01; genus BNUF01. The sequence goes on along the minus strand of BNUF01000002.1, from coordinate 35,049 downwards.
ATTTCTTTTGGGGCAAGCGGCATTTCCGTTTGATACTATAAAAAGCAATCTCAACGTCTGGATTTTTCTTAAGTGGCTTGAAAAAAATAACCCCTCACAATGAGGGGCTTTATTATTAAACGATAAAATCTTTAAGCTGCTCTTTGATTGAGCCTGCCGCTTCCGCGTCGTAAATTGCAAGTTTAAGCGGCGAACTCAAATCCAAACTGAAGATACCCATTATAGACTTTGCGTCTACGGTATAACGGCTTGAGGAAAGGTCGAAATCGCCCCCGTAAGCGGAGACGATGGCGACAAACGCCTTTACCTTGTCGATTGAGCTTAAAGAAATGGTGAGTTCAGTGGTTTCAGCCATATTAAATATACCTCCTGTTACCTTTTTATTCTGTCTAATCTCTTACCATAATATAGTAAAACGGGCAATAAGTCAATCATATTTTTGGCAGTAGTACAAGACTCCCGCAATCGTCTTTGAATCTGTGATTTCGCCGTTTTCTATCATTTTCAGCGCGTCTTTCGGGGAAAATTTCAAAATTTCGACAAATTCGTCGTCGTCCAGATTTTGGACGCCGTCCGTCAGGTCGGTCGCAAGGTAAATATTTATATATTCCGAGCAGAATCCGACAGAGGGGTGCAGGGTGAACAAAAATTCCATATTGCCCGCTTTTTTCGCAACTTCTTCTTCAAGTTCGCGGATTGCGCAATCGCGCGGGTCTTCGTTTTCGTCGTCGAGAGTTCCCGCCGGTATTTCGACTGTCTTTTTGAACAATCCGTGGCGGTACTGGCTTACGAAAATAATTTTACCGTCTGTATCGACAGGAACAATCGCCGCCGCCCCGCCCTTGACGACAAGGTCGCGTCCCGCGATTTTTCCGTCCGGCATCTCCACCTTGTCGTGACGAATTGAAAATAAATTTGTCGTACATAGTGTCTCGCTTGAAACTATATCATATTCCGCCAAAATACACCCTCCTTAGACTGATTCTGTAACGCGTATTACTTGCTGTAACTTTTCGTATGCCGCGCCGCTGTCGATTGTCTTTTGCGCAAGGGAGAGTGCGTCCTCAAAGGTCGGCACAGCACCCGCCGTGAAAATAGCCGCCGCCGAGTTCATAACTACCGTGTCGCGTTTCGCTCCTTTTTCGCCGTTTAATATATTAAGCAGGATTTTAGCGTTGTCCTTCGCGTTGCCGCCTACCAAGTCGGAGGGTTTGTATAGAGGCAGCCCGAAATCCTCTGGCGAGATTTCGTATTTCGTGATTCGCCCCGTGTCGTCGATTTCGCAAATTTCCGTGCGTCCCGTGACGGTCACTTCGTCCAGTCCGTCTTTGCCGTGTACCACGAGCGCGCGTTTTACGCCAAGGTTGCCAAGAACGTTCGCCATTTGCTCCATAATCGCGGAGTCATATACGCCAAGCAGCATATACTCGGCTTTCGCGGGGTTTGTGAGAGGCCCCAGGATATTGAAGACGCTTCGCACTCCGATTTCTTTTCTGGGCGGAGCGGCAAAACGCATTGATTTATGAAAAACAGGCGCGAACATAAAGCAGAGGTTTGTTTCGTTAAGGCAGGCAATCGCCTGTTCGGGGGAAATGTCGATTTTAACGCCAAGAGCTTCGAGAACGTCCGCGCTCCCGCTTAGGGACGACACGCTCCTGTTGCCGTGTTTCGAGACGCGAACGCCCGCCGCCGCGACGACAAAAGCCGACGTTGTGGAAATGTTGAAAGTACGCGCAAGGTCGCCGCCCGTCCCCACAATGTCTATCGTGTTTTTAAGCTCCTCCATAGCAAGAGCCTTGCCCCGCATTGATTTTGCGAACCCCGTGATTTCCTCGGTCGTCTCGCCCTTCATCCGCATTGCCGTAAGAAACGAGCCGATTTGCGCGTTTGTGGCGTTGCCGCTCATTATGTTGTCCATTGCGTCAAGAGCTTCCGACTCTGAAAGATTTTCCGACACAACGACTTTTTGTATATACGGTTTAAGCGCGTCCGCCTTGATTTCGGTGTTATTATCGGGACGCAAAGAAATCCCCGCCTGTGAGAGGAAGTTACGCAGAATTTTTTTTCCAAAATTTGTCATTATCGATTCGGGGTGGAACTGCACGCCGTACAGCGGATACTCGTTGTGGGCGACTGCCATAATTTCGCCGTCAGGAGCGGTCGCCGTCACCTTAAGCACACTCGGCAAACTCGACGGTTCGGCGGCAAGCGAATGATACCGCGCAACAACTGCCGCGCTTGGCAATCCCTCAAACAGAGAACAGGAGAGGTCGAGATTCGCCGAACAGCTTTTGCCGTGCATAAGGGTTTTCGCCTTGATAATTTTTCCGCCAAACGCCTCGACGATTCCCTGAAAACCAAGGCAAACGCCCAAAATCGGGGTTTTCCCCGCGAACTCCCGCACGACTGGTATTGTAAGCCCCGCGTCCTTTGGGTAGCCGGGACCCGGCGAGATGATAATAACCGTCGGGGCGAGCGCGTGTATCTCCTCAAGGGTTTTCGCGTCGTTTCGGATTACCAATATTTCGTCGTTCGCCATTTCCCCGACATATTGATACAAATTATACGTAAACGAATCGTAATTATCAATTATAAGAATCATCAGATTTCACCCGCCTTTTCAAACGCCGACAGCATTGCGGCGGATTTTGTGCGGCTTTCCTCAAATTCGCGCAAGGGGTCGGAATCCGCGACGATTCCCGCGCCCGATTGGATATACGCCTTGCCGTCCTTGAAAAACGCCGTGCGGATTGCAATGCACATATCCATTATTCCGTTGTAGCCGATGTAGCCGATTGCGCCGCCGTAAAGCCCGCGTTTTGCGGGTTCGAGCTCGTCTATAATCTGCATTGCGCGGATTTTCGGAGCTCCCGAAAGAGTGCCTGCGGGAAGCACCGCGCCAAGCACCGAAAGAAGCCCCAAATCCTTTTTGAGGTTGCCGCTGACTTGACTTACAATGTGCATAAGTTTGGAGTATTTGCCGATTTCCATAAATTTGTCAACGTTCACCGTCCCGAAGTCGCAGATTTTGCCGATGTCGTTTCGGCTTAAATCCACGAGCATAATATGTTCGGCGCGTTCCTTTTCGTCATTGATTAGTTTGCGTTCGTTGTTCGCGTCCTCTTTGGCGTCCGCTCCGCGCCGTATCGTCCCCGCAATCGGGTTCGTGACTACAAGTCCGTTTTCGACACTGACAAGTTTTTCGGGAGACGACCCGACGACTGCCGTGTCCCCGAAACTGAAACAATACATATACGGCGACGGCTCAAAGGAACGCAAGCTCCGATAGACGCTCACGGGGTCGGGCGGGTCTGAAATGTCGACGCGGCGGGAGAGAACGACTTGAAAAATGTCGCCGTTTGTAATGTAGTCTTTGGCGCGTCTTACATTTTCTGTAAAAAGCTCCTGAGACACAAGGCTCGAAATCGTGAACTTTTTGTCATACGCATAGAGTTTTTGCGGGTACGCCGTGTTGACGGTTTCCGACATTTCTTTAAGTATATTTTCGGCGTTAGAATACTTTTCGGCAAGGGGCAAAGAATCGTCCCAGTCGCCCGTGATATTCGTAATCAATGTGACGCTCGCTTTGTGGTGGTCAAAAACGATAATCCGCCGACAGTCCACAAGGTCGATTTCGGGGGTGCGGAGGTCGTCTGTCGGGCAGTCCTTTACGGTCGGCTCGGCGTATCTCACGGTGTCGTACCCGAAATAGCCCGAAAGTCCGCAGGTGAATTTCGGCATACTAGGCAAAATCGGGCTTATATTCCGTTTGATATGTTTATCAAGAATCAAGAAAGGGTCGGAGGTTTCCGTCTCCGTAACGGTTTCGGAATCGGCGGCGTTTCTCTGCGCGATTCTTAACTTCCCGTCCTTGAACGTAATCCTTGTTGACACGTCATATCCGACAAAAGAATACCGTCCGTACACTTGATTCGTTTCCGCACTCTCCATAAGGTAACAAAGGGGGTATTTCTCTTTTACCGCGAGAAAAAGGTTGACAGGGGTCGTCATATCCGCCATTGCACGCGACATAACGGGGATTTTCCCGTATTCCCTCGAGAGTCCCTCTGCGGTATCTAAATTGGGGTATATTTCCATTTTATAACTCCTATTAAAAGCCCATTGCCTTTTGACAATGAGCTTTGTTTGTACTATGCTAGCAGGGAGATAAAGTTTCCTTGCTGGGTCATTTTCTGTTGCTGAGCGAATTGCTGATAGCTTGACAAAACGTTCGCGGTGCTTAACCTAGTCGTCGCTTTTGCGAAATTCGCGTCGGCGACGTTGCTTAGCGCCTGCATTTGGTTAATGTAGGACGTTTCGTTGGAGTTTACCGCGTACTCAAGCCGATTTTCCTGCGCGCCGATTTTTGAGCGTTGCCTGTTGACTTTGCCGAGCGCGCTGTCGATTGCGTCAAAAGCCGCGTCTTGTTTCGGGTTCTTTTCGGACCTCCCGAGGTCAAGTTTGGTGAGGTCGAACCCGCGAAGCCCTAAATCGTCAAGGGAGAAACTGCCCGTGCTTGCCGTCATACCGTCGCCGTTCGCGCTTGACGCGGTGTGAAGATTGTTTGTCGTACCCTTAAGGAGTTTTTTCCCGTTGAATTCCGTGTATTTTGAAGTCTGGTCGATATGGTCGAGCAACTGGCTGACTTCCTCTTGCATATACGAAATGTCGTCGTCGCCGTATATCCCGTTCGATGCCTGAACCGTGAGTTCGCGGATACGCTGCAACGCGTCGTTGATTCCCGAAAGCCCGCCCTCGGCGGTTTTCAGCAAATTCCCCATGTCAAGGGTGTTTTGCGTTCCGCGTTCCAGCCCGTTAATCTGGGAGCGTATTTTTTCGGAAATAGCGAGCCCCGCCGCGTCGTCACTCGCGGAGTTTATGCGCTTTGCCGAGGAAAGTTGTTGGTACGTGCTGTAAACTTGTCTGCTTACGTCACTTATTGCGCTCATAGCAATCACCTCCGTGTGTCTGTATTCCTATATATACCTACAATATCGACATTATAACTATATTACATTATATAACATACGTGTAAAATGTCAACAATTTATTTGAGATTAAACCACGCGCCAAGCCCAGGGTATTCGGCGACATTCCCAAGTTCTTCCTCAATTCGCAGAAGCTGGTTGTATTTCGCCACCCTGTCCGAGCGGGCGGGGGCACCCGTCTTGATTTGCCCCGCGTTCACGGCGACGACGATATCGGCAATCGTCGAGTCCTCCGTTTCGCCCGAGCGGTGCGACACCACCGCCGTCATATTATGTTTGTTCGCCAGCGATATCGCGTTGAAAGTTTCGGTGAGAGTGCCTATTTGATTCACCTTAACAAGGATAGAGTTCGCAACGCCGAGTTCGATGCCCTTTTGAAGGCGTTCGGTGTTAGTCACAAACAAGTCGTCTCCGACTAATTGTATCCTTCTCCCGAGTTCCTCCGTGAGACGTATCCAGCCGTCCCAATCCTCTTCCGCGAGTCCGTCCTCAAGGGAGATAATCGGGTATTTTTCGGCGAGCCGCGTCCACTCCGCCACCATTTCTTTGGAGGTGCGAACGATGTCGACGCCTTTCATTTTGCTTTCGCCAGGGAAGTGGTATTTGCCGTCGTCGCCGTATAGTTCAGTCGCCGCCGCGTCTATGGCAATCCGAATGTCCTCATAGGGTTTGTACCCCGATTCTTTAACAGCGTCAAGGATTACGTCAATCACCTCGTCCGGTGTGGCTAAATCGGGCGCGAAACCGCCCTCGTCGCCGACTGCCGTTGAAAGTCCGCGTTTCGCCAGAACTTTTTTAAGAGTGTGGTAAATCTCGGCACACATTCTAAGAGCCTCGCGGAAAGAGGACGCGCCAACGGGCATTATCATAAACTCCTGATAATCGACGGTGTTGTCGGCGTGTTTTCCGCCGTTCAGTATATTCATCATCGGGACGGGGAGTACCTTTGCGTTAAACCCGCCGAGATACTGGTAAATCGAAAGCCCCAACGCCTCCGCCGCCGCCCGCGCAACCGCGAGCGACACCCCCAGAATAGCGTTCGCGCCAAGTTTCGACTTATTCGGCGTTCCGTCCAGTTTTATCATAACCTTGTCAATCGCCGCTTGGTCAAGCACGTTCATACCGACGATTTCCTCCGCTATAATGTCGTTCACGTTATTGACGGCGTTCGACACGCCCAGTCCCTTGTAGCGCGAGCCGCCGTCGCGGAGTTCCGCCGCCTCAAACGCTCCCGTGGACGCGCCAGACGGGACCGCCGCCCGCCCGACGTGCTGTATTCCGTTGTCGGCGGACGCTACGACCTCGACCTCAACCGTGGGATTCCCGCGTGAGTCCAAAATTTCCCGCGCCATAACGTCTACTATCTCAAAGTAACTTTTCATCAAATTCCTCCGTATTATTATTTGATTAACAAGCTTCGCCCTTCCATTTCTTTGGGCTTATCAAGGTTCATCATATCAAGAAGTGTGGGGGCGATGTCGCACAGTTTGCCGCCTTTGGCAAGGTCTTTCGCCTTAGGGCAATTCACCAGGATAAACGGCACGGGGTTTGTCGTGTGGGCGGTGAAGGGGTCGCCCGTGACATAATCCACCATTTGGTCGGAGTTTCCGTGGTCGGCGCAAATGAACATTTGCCCCGAGACCTTTAGAAGCGCGTCATACGCTTTGCCGACACAGGTATCGACTGTTTCGACAGCTTTAACCGCCGCGGGGATAATGCCCGTATGCCCGACCATATCGGAGTTCGCGAAGTTCATTATGATAAGGTCGTATTTTTCGGACAAAATGCTTTCGACCAGTCTGTCCGCGACTTCAAACGCGCTCATTTCGGGCTGCAGGTCATATGTCGCGACTTTAGGCGACTGCACAAGGATTCGGTCCTCGCCCGGGTATTCCTTCTCCACTCCGCCGTTGAAGAAAAACGTCACGTGGGCGTATTTCTCCGTTTCGGCAAGGCGCAGCTGTTTAAGCCCTAGGGAGGAAATATATTCCCCTAATGTGTTTGTCAGACTCTCGGGCAAGAAAACGACAGATTTATTCGGTATTGTCGTGTCAATTTCCGTGAAACATACGCAGAAAGTCTTGAAATAATCCCGCGCAAACCCGTCAAAATCGGGGTCGGTAAAGGCGCGTGTAATCTCCCTTGCGCGGTCGGGGCGAAAGTTGAAACAAACGATACTGTCGTTTTCTTTAATCGTGGCGATTGGCTGTCCGTTTTCTGTGATTACCGTCGGCAGCACAAATTCGTCATAAAATTTCTCGCCTTTCGCGTAGGAAGCTTCGATTGCGGAGATTGCGGAATCCGCCGTCTCGCCTTGCCCCAAAACCATCGCCTTGTAGGCGAGCAGAACCCTGTCCCAGCGTTTGTCTCTGTCCATTGCGTAGTAACGCCCCGAAATAAGCGCGATTTTGCCAATACCGATTTTCTTGATTTCGTCCTCAAGTTCCTGAAGATAACCTTTGCCCGACGCGGGGGGCGTGTCGCGTCCGTCCAAAAACGCGTGGACATAAACCTTTGTCAAGCCGTTGTCCTTTGCAAGTTTTAACAGCGCGTAGAGGTGGGTGTTGTGGCTATGCACCCCGCCGTCCGAAAGCAAGCCGTAAAAATGGATTGCCGAATCGTTCTTTTTACAGTTTAAAACAGCGTCCAAAAACGGCTTTTTATCAAAAAAATCTCCGTCCGCGATTGATTTTGTGATACGGGTGAGTTCCTGATAAACGACACGCCCCGCGCCGATATTTAGGTGTCCCACCTCGGAGTTTCCCATTTGCCCGTCAGGAAGCCCCACGTCAAGCCCGCTCGCGTAACCCAGCTGATACGGGTATTTTTCCGTAAGCGCGTCAATATTCGGGGTTTTCGCCATATATATAGCATTTCCCTTATGATTGTCAGATATTCCGTATCCGTCCATAATCATTAAAACTGTTGGTTTTCCCATATATTATAACCCTCTTCTAATAAAGGGCCGCCATTGGCAGCCCTCTTTTTCAATAATTTACAATTTTTTCAAATTCAGGTTTAAGCGACGCTCCGCCGACAAGCCCGCCGTCTATGTCCGCCTCGGCAAACAACGCCGACGCGTTGCCGCCGTTTACGCTGCCGCCGTACTGCACGCGGATTTCCTCCGCCGTCGCGTCGTCATAGATTTCACGAACGACTTGACGGATTGCCGCGCAAACTTCCTGCGCCTCCGCGTTTGTCGCGGTTTTGCCCGTGCCGATTGCCCAGATTGGCTCATAGGCGATTACGGATTTTTTAGCGTCCTGCGCGGTCACGTCCTTGAAGGCGATTTTTGTCTGCAACCGCACCAAATCGACGGTGATGCCCTGCTCGCGCTGTGTCAGACTTTCGCCGACGCACACAATCGGGATAAGCCCGTTTTTGATTGCCGTAAGAACCTTTTTGTTTACAGTTTCGTCCGTTTCCGCAAAATACTGGCGGCGTTCGGAATGTCCCAGAACGACATATTTAACCCCGACGTCAACCAGCATTTTCGCCGAAATTTCGCCCGTGAACGCGCCGCTCTCCTCAAAATGAATGTTTTGCGCCCCGACCTGTATGTCCGTGCCTTTTACCGCCTCGAGCACGGGGATAATGTCAATCGCGGGAACGCAGAAAACGACGTCCGACGCTGAGCCCGATATTTTATCTTTAAGAGAATTCGCGAGGGCGACCGCCTCCGTGGGAGTTCCGTTCATCTTCCAGTTGCCCGCTATAATTTTTTTTCTTCCCACTATTGTTTCCTCCTATTTATCGTTTACGGCAACAACGCCAGGCAGTTCTTTTCCCTCAAGGAACTCAAGCGACGCGCCGCCGCCCGTCGAGATGTGCGTCATCTTGTCGGCGAAACCGAGCTGATTAACCGCCGCCGCCGAGTCGCCGCCGCCGATAATCGTCGTCGCCCCGTCAAGTTTGGCAAGAGCTTCCGCAACCGCGATTGTGCCTTTGTTGAAGTTTGAGAACTCGAACACGCCCATAGGGCCGTTCCAGACGACGGTTTTCGCTCCCGCAAGAGCCTCCGCGAAAAGTGCCTTCGTCTTGTCGCCGATGTCAAAGCCCGACCAGCCGTCTTCGATAGAACCCTCGACCGTCTTGAACTCCGTGTCGTTTTTGAACTCTTTACCAACAACGGTGTCGATTGGGAGGAGGAGTTTAACGCCCTTGTCCTTCGCCTTCGCAAGCATTTCTTTCGCGTATTCGACTTTGTCCTCTTCAAGGAGGGAGTTGCCCACGCCGAGCCCTTGCGCCTTGAGGAAAGTGTACGCCATACCGCCGCCGATAATCAGGGTGTCAACTTTGTTGAGGAGGTTGTCAATAACGGCGATTTTGTCGGAAACCTTTGCGCCGCCTAGGATTGCGGCAAAGGGACGAACGGGATTGTTTACGGCGTTGCCCAAAAACTCGATTTCTTTTTGCATAAGATAACCCACAGCGGATTCCTTGATAAACGCCGTCACGCCGACTGTCGAGCAGTGCGCGCGGTGGGACGAGCCGAACGCGTCGTTTACGTATACGTCCGCGATAGACGCTAAGTCTTTTGAAAACGCCTCTTCGTTCTTGCTTTCTTCCTTGCGAAAACGCGTGTTCTCAAGCAGGATTACATCTCCGTCCCCGAGTTTGGAAACGGCGGCGCGGGCGTTGTCGCCGACGACATTATCGTCAGCCGCGAAAACGACCTCTTTGCCGAGTTTCTCCGAAAGACGTTTAGCCACGGGAGCAAGCGTGTATTTCGCGTCAGGGCCTTTTGGCTTGCCGAGGTGAGAACAAAGAATGAGTTTCCCGCCGTTTTCGATAAGTTTGTTGATAGTCGGGAGAGCCGCCACGATGCGGTTTTCGTCCGTAATAACTCCGTCTTTGAGCGGCACGTTGAAGTCGCAGCGTACTAAAACGCGTTTCCCCGAAACGTTCAAGTCTTCTACTGATTTTTTTTGCAACATTAATTTTTTACCCCTTTCATAAGTGGTATTCACGATTTTGTACGAATATATTATATCTCTTTCGTTGTACAATTACAATAATTTTCTAAAATTTTTTTGTTGTGTTAGGCGCGGGATTGTGGTAGTATATAGAAATGTTGCCGATATTAATAATGCTATTGCTTGTCCTGTTGTGGATATACAGCGAACAGTACAATAAGTACGCGCAAGACCTCTTGCGCGAAGAGCTGGGGGAAATCCCGAACGTATATGTAAAAAGACGAAACGGTTACTACGCGGAGATAGACCGCCTGTATGTGCTTCCGCAAGGTATCGTCGCGGTGTACGAGCCGAAAACGGGCAAGGGCGAGATTTCAGGCGCGGAAGGACGCGCAAGCTGGATAGTGTTTTCCGTGATATTAGACCGCAAAAATCACTTCCCGAGTCCCCTCACGATAAACAACAGTAATATATACGCCCTAAAAGAAGTACTGCGCGGGATTAACCCCGATACGAGGTATTTTTCTGTCGTCATGTTCAGGCAAGGGAATATCATAAAAAGTATGAAACTCAACGCCAAAAAAGACGACATAACCCAATATGTCATCGAAACGCGAAATCTCGCCAAAACCCTCCGCAATATTATGAAAAATCACGGCACCGTGCTAAACAACAGCGAAGTATACGGATTACGCGACTATTTCAAATCTTTGTCAAAACAAAACGACGGCGTACACTGCCCAATCTGCGGCGCGTCCCTAACCCCTTTTCAAAAAAACCGAATGACCCCGAAATACTTGCACTGCGCGAACTTCCCAAACTGCAAATACTCCCGCCTAGAGTAAAGGCGGGTTACAGAAATCCGCCTCCTGGCGAGATATCCCGCCCGAATTCATAAATTTGCGGTCGGTCTTTGAGTCCAACCAAAAATATTTCACTCTCGAATTTCAGCCGGCGTATTTTTTATAAAAGTTAGAACCTGTGTTCAAAAACATCTTAAAAGTGTTGATAAATTAGAGATTATAGCCATATTTTCAGAAGATGTTTTGGATATTTCATAGTCTTTTGATAATCGTCTGGAGTTGTTCCTCCAAGCAAAGGTTCGCTCAACTCTCTGCCGTTTTGGTAATACAGCTCCTTCTTTCGGCTTTATTCTGAAATATCAACCTTTAATCCGAGTTTTTCGACTTCTTCTTTACTGTGTAGTGAAGGTTTGCGGCGTGAACGACAACCGCCAGCAAATTCCCCATAATATCTGTCACGATATGGCGTTTTCGACCTTTTGTTTTTCCCCCGTCAAAGCCGCGTTCTTCCGAATCGGAGGTTGTTTTTACACTTTGCGAGTCAATTAAAGCGTAACTCGGTGCAGCGTTTCTATCTTCTTCTACGCGGACTTTTTCCACTAACGCGTCAAGGATTTGTTCCCACAAGCCACTCTTAACGGCTCGTTGATAAAACGATGAAACGGTTGTGTATTTGGGAAAATCGTGAGGCAATTGTCTCCACTGGCAACCTGTTTTATTTATATATAACACAGCGTTTACGAGTTTTCGTTTGCTGTGAATTTGAAGATGTTTTCCCCGATTCTCTTTTTTGAAAAAAGGTTTAATTATATTCCATTGTGTTGTAGTTAAATCACTTGGATACTTCATTTTCATAACCCCCTAAATATAATCCTATATTATATATCGGGAAATTTGACGTTTTTTTGAGTACAGATTCTAAGACCTCAGAGAGCAGTGTTGTGCCGTCTTCACGCTCTTTTGACCAAACCTCGTAATAATAGCGAACTATGCCGCGTTTTGGAAAATCTGCCGAGAGCATACGCCCTTGACACCCGCTTTTTATCAAATAAAGTATTGCGCAAAAGATATCGCAAAGGTCTATTTCACGCGATTTCGTGGTTTTCTTCGCTTGCTCCAATTCATTTCTTATTATGTTAAATTCTTCTCTCGTTATATCGCTCGGATAATTGTGCTATAATCTTCCCCCTTTTGGAAGATTATAGCACAATAGAAAGATTTTGAACAGGCTCTAAGACCTGGAGATAAGGGGACGGTGGCAGTTGTAGACGACACGGGCGGCGTACACGTCGATTGGGACAGCGGGAGCAAGTTGGCGGCGATTTACGGGATTGACGGTTTCAAAAAATTACCTCGACAAGTGTATGAAACGCGAATTACCCGCAAGCGAGAAGCAGTTCTGCAAAGAGATTTTCGCGGCGATGTTCAAGGCAACAGCGGGCAGAATCGACCCTGACAAGATTGTATATCCCTACGATTTATCCGTGGCGGTTGAGAGGCAAGAAAAGTCACAATACGCCGCAAGTATGCGGACGGACAATGAATGCACCCGCGATATCGACGCCGCCATAAACGCAAGCTGCTATAAGACGTACTATTATCATCTTGATTTTGCCGTAATGTCAGCTGTTCGCGAGTATGGCTTTGAAGGAGTAAACGCCGTGCTTGCCAGCCATATATAGCGGTTCGGTCGCAACGACAGGCGCGTTTCACAGGCAAACAGAGATTGGGCTTCTGGTTTTAAGTTACCCGGAAAAGCCTTTGCCAACGCCACATTGGTGAACGACTTTGTTCGGTATGCCCGCGATATGTACTCCGAACTGAACGCCGAGCAGTTCGCTCTTCCCGTCCGCGAGGAAAGAGGCGAGATGAACGCAGGGTACAAAATTGTCAGAGCCGTCACGTTCAGCGACAAAAGCGGCTATGCCATCGGCCAAAACCCCAAAAACGCCGACGGTCGCTTTTAGCTGCCGATAAAGCCGTTGCCTGTCGATGAGTGCTGCCGCGACCGAAACGCATAGCGGGGTATGTACCGCCCATCTGAAACACGCTCAAATCGGAACGGGTCAGACCGTGAGAATATAGCAGAGGCGTTTTCAATCCGTTCCTCTGTCGCTCAAAACACAAAAGCGCCTCGGCTCTTTTGCTTCGCTCATCGTCACGGTTTCAAACTATACCCCGCCCGTGAGCGCGGTCTTGACGTATCTAATCAATAGGGCGGAGAATTTGTAACTGATTTGTAAGGGTAATGCTCCTTTTAGAGGGATATGCCGCTGTTTTTTACCTGGCAAACTACACATAAAACACTCCGAAAGATTGGCGCATTTACTTTCCACAAAAGACTTGAACTCTATGCCGAAGCAAGCTAACATACATCAACCTTCGAAGCTGATAATCTTAAATTCAGAAAGGCTGATGATTATGGAGATTAAATTCGATTTAAATAAGGAAGATCGTAAGGCTCTTGTTCGAGAAATCAGCGAGTTCACGGGGCAGTCGGCGGTCTATAAGGGCGTACCCAGCCTCGCGTATGGCGTGGGCGGCTGCACAGTCAGCATGGAGGGGACGCTCTCTTTTGAGGGTGAAGCGGAAGATGGCGTTACGGAGTTGCTGCGAGCGCTGGCTGACCATGGCTTTGAACCGAGCGAGACTGTAGGCGGGCTTGAGGACGGCGAGGTTTCCAAAAACGAAACCGCCGAACCGAAGCCGGAGTCAGGCGAAGTTATCAGTAATATGGCTGACGTTGGCGATAAACTGGTTATCGGGATACCGATTGCCGGGTTTTCCACAACCGCAATTGATAATCTTGAAAAGCTCATCGCAGGCAAAGCCGCGCTCATCAAGGAAGGCTCTTGGCGAGGATTTAGACGACGGCGTGGCAAATCTGCCCGTAGAACGGACGGCAACCTCGCTGGATTTTCCGTGGCTCGGGCTCGGCGTTCCGTCTGAACATATCGGCGCGTGGTCTATGTTCGTCAGCGCACTCTGCGTTACGGCGAAAAAACAGAAGAGGGTTATTATAAGGGGAACCGAATCATCTGATAAATTCGCTTTCCGCTGCTTTCTGCTGAAGCTTGGGTTCATAGGCACGGAATATAAACAGGCAAGAAGTATTCTGTTGTCGCGCTTAACTGGCAACGACAAAAAGCCCGCGCTGTCTTTCGCGGGCACGGACGAAAGCCCTGTATTAGCCAAAGTGGAGGATTGAAGGGGGCGGGAAATCATGAGAACTCATCTGACCGAACAAGACATTTTGGGACTAACGAATAACCAAAAGCGCGAGGACTTCCTGAAAATTTATGAAGATTGGAAAGTTTGGGATACAAGCGAGGTTTTAGGCTTGACTGTCTATCTTATCATATTGCCGAACGGCGATATGATTACGGCGGCGAAATATTCAGCGCAGCCCAAATACTATCCCACGGTGCGGCTCAACTATTTACAGAAAGGCTGCGGGTTTACGCTGGATTGCGGATATACTTAAGGATATGAAACAGGCTATCTTGAAGAGGAAAAGAGAAAATGCGGGTTAACGGATATATTCTGGTTCTGAAAGTACAGCAGACGTAACGAGAGGGGCGGCAAAAACCGTCCCTCTTTCGTTTGTTTGGCGGCGTCATAATGATCCGATGTCGGACTTTGTTTCTCTGTCCAACCGGTAAACATCATGGGGCATTTCCTTGTCCTTGTATATTTTGACGTATTCCCCTATTTTTTCATGCCGAGCTTTTCGACCAGCCGAACGGACGCCGCGTTTTCGGGTCGGATTGTTGTGTGCAGCCGGTTCAGCCTAAAACGGTTAAACGCCAAGTCAACACAGGCGTGGACGGCTTCTATGCCGTAACCCTGCCCTATCAGCCGTTCGGTCTCCGCTACTATCAGCGAGTCTAAAAATGTGGGGAAGTTCAATGCCGTCCGCTCTAAGCTCCGCCGCGAACCGCTCCACAATCGCGTTGAACGCTTTCAGTAGTTCGTCGTCGCAATCGTCATATTCTTCAAACGGGTCATAGGGTTCCGGCTCCCCGCTGTTCAGGCTGTCGGATACCTCGGCGCATAATTCTTCCAATATTCCATCCCTGTCCTCATCGTCCAGAAGGTAATCTGCGCCGCAAAATGATTCGTCAATCAATTCTTCCAAGCGCGTGAACGTCTCTGTCTTTTGCTTTTCGTCTAACTCGAAAAACAGAACCGGCGTAGTGAGACCATAATTCTTTGGGCGGTTGCCGTGGTACTCGTCCATTCGGCGGTAGAAACCATTGAGCTCGTTTTGCGCATACTTGGCGGATTCGGGATACCTTTTATAGTCAAGGCTGTTAAGAAACGTGAACCGAGATAGGCAAAAGCGCAATAAATCCAATATGTTCCATACACATATTCACGATTATAAAGAGCCTTGACTATATCATTGGCGTAACGGTCAATCTTGTTTATGTTTTCAAGCTCGTTACGGCGTTCTTGCGGCAATGCTTGGCAGGCGCGGCAAATGTGAGCGCGTGACCTTTGCCGCTGAATTTTTCGTTAGCCTCAAACTCTCCGCAGACACGGCAGTAATGACCATGCACTCTGCCGCCGCGGTTGCCGTGCCGCTTTTTCTTCTTTGTCACATAATCATCTCCAAAATCCGAAACCCGTTTTTCGTATTTCCAGCGTCCGTCATACCTTCCGCTTAAATAATAGCATAGGATTGCCGTCAATTCAATATTCGGTATAAGTATATTCGGAATAGAGAATACGCGGCACAAATCAGCCGCGCTCTATAACGAGGAGGATTGATTTTATGTTACCCACCATATTGCGGCAAAACATCACAACAATGCACGTTGACGCGGTAGTCAACGCCGCGAACACAGCCCTTAAAATGGGCGGTGGCGTATGCGGTGCTATATTCCAGGCGGCTGGCGATTCGGAGCTAAAAGCCGCCTGCCGCAAACTCTCTCCCATACGAACTGGCGAATCCGCCTTGCTCCGCGCCTGTTACACTAACGCACTGAAACTGGCGGTCGAGTATAACTGCTTTGCCCAAACTCGCCGAAGGGCAAGTGTTCCCTGTTGTTACGGCTTCTTTGCGCGAAGGCAAAATCGCGGTTTTGCTGGACGACCTGAAATCCCCGCTTCTGACAGCCGACTGGGAGCGGAAACTCAAACAGGTTGAGTGCGGGGAGCTTGCGGACGCGGAGTTTATGGGCGGGATTGAAGCCCTCGTCAAGGGGCTTGTGTCGGCGAACGCCGCGCCGCTGCCTGAAAAATGGCAGCCCTTGTTCAGTATGATGGCAAGCGTGGGCGACAGTGGCGCAAGGGTTGCGGCAAAGGGTAAAACACTAGATCCAAAGACCGTCGCCGCGTTCCTTTCAGAGGGGTGCGTTTGTTTTTCCGATTTGAAAAGCGAGTACACAGGCAAAACTTACGCCGCGACAGTCATTCTTGAGGATAACGGCGAAAAAACGGATTTTCGGCTTGAGTTTGACAGCAAAAGGAAAGGCGGCAAGACATGACAGAGGATAAGGAAATAGACGCCTACTGTGCAAAACTCCCAATATTACAGCCGTCCCCGTTTGCCGGAGGATATTGCCGAACAGCAGCGGCTGTTTGAAGAAGCGCAGATAACCGGCGAATGGAAACAGGCGCGGGGATTCCTGGAAGTTCTGCGGATGACGTGGTACTACACGGATTTCGGCGCGTTTGTGCCGAAAGAATACGTTACGCCGGAGCGGCTTACAGCGCGTTACGGCGAAGTGTTATCCGCGAAACAGGTTCGCGCCGCTGCCACTGCCGAACGCGTAAAATCGAAAACCGAGGGGCATGTTGGTCAAACCTCCGTCCTTGGGACAATCGAAAAGGCAAAAACCGCGCCAAAGCCGCCACGCAAGGCGGAAGCACTGGATAAGTGTAAGAGCAACGGCGATACAGAACTATAAATTAAGCAGGAGGACATTATGGAGAGTAAAAACGAACCGAAAAAACCCGCTAAAGCAAACGCCTATAGTATTCCGATGGAAATTTCCGACCCGTCCGTCACGCGTGCGGATACGCTCCTCTATGGCTACGTTTCAGCAGGGCGGATGAGCTTTAAGTTCGCGCAATATATAATAAAAACTGGCTCGAAACATTGTGAAACTTATTTTCCGTATTGCGTGTCGCTCTACTTCATAACCAAGTATTTTCGCCGCATCTTTCCCGACAAAGCATAAATAACATGGGTTTTCGCGTTATCTCACAACTAACGCGATTTTTTTACGACTTTTAACCTACTTGATTTTGTGATAAAATTCTTGACTAATCGTATTCAATTTTTGGCAGATAAATTACTCAAAGCGGCAATTCACCGTGCCAACTCGGCACTTTTTACCACGCCCAAAATTCGCCCAAAATTACCAGTTTTCACAGCCATGTGTTATAATGAAGAAATTTTTTTCACTGGTTGTGCAATCCCTCCCGCTACAATTCACACTCCCCAAACTCCCCCCAATTATCCCATTTATTCCCATTTACCCCCTCTACAAAATCCGCACCAAAAAAATAAACCCCGCCATTTCGGGATTTCGCGGGATTTTTCGGTTTTTTCCACTTTCGCGGTTTTTTTGGTTCTTGTTGCGGTATTACACCAGTTTTTCTATGTCTGAAATCTTAATATTTTTTTGTCACAATCTTTATAAGTGTTTTTGTGGCGGCAACCTCAAATCGCTCTACATAGTCACGTTTTCGGCTGACACTCCCGTCAGTAGAAAGTTTACGTCTACGCCGAAATGCCGAGTCGTCGGCACAAGATGTTTCATATCTGGCGTTGTGTCGCCATTCGCCCATTGGGAGACGCTTTGCGGTTTCACGCCGAGAATCTCCCGAGATTGTAATATGTCGTGCGTTCGCCTGTCTGCGGGTGTTATAAAGGTAAATTCTCTAATTTATAACGTTTTGGAGTTTGTGTAGTTACCGCTTTCTGAAACGTGTTCAAAAAAGGCTTCGCTATCATTCCCGCGAAGCCTTTTGATGTAGATTATTTTCATTCACAATGGAAACTGGAGCATTGGGTTTCGCAAGGTTCGCCGGGTTCGCCGCAAGTTTTGGAGACTGTTATGTCGCCGAGCGTACATTTTGAACCGTGGTTATTGTAGGAGCAGTTGTCAACGGAACATTTAATTTCTTGATTCAGCAAAAGTATCACCTCCATTGTGATATTTTGCACACAGCGGAGGATATTATACATTAACCTTTGCGCCATACCGACGGGACGAATAAAATCATTACAGGAAAAAACTCAAGCCGTCCCGCGAGCATACATACAGAAAGTACAAATTTTGAAAAGCCCGAGAATGTGGCGGAGTGTGCGAGCGACGCTCCGAATACGTTTATGTCAACCCCGACGTTGCTTACGCTTGATAGGACGACAAGAAACGCCGACGTTAGCCCGTTTGTGTCGAGCGCGACAAGGAACGTCGCGGCGACGACAAAGCTCGCGAAAAGGAAAAAAAATACATATATATTGTTAAGTATCGCCGTGTCCAAGGTTTTTTTGTTGACTGTTATATTTTTCATAAGGCGCGGGTGAAGGATTTTTGTAATCTCGTGTCTGACGGATTTTATGGCGACTAATACGCGCAGTATTTTTACGCCGCCGCCCGTCGAGCCGGCACACGAGCCGAATACCATAAGGCACAAGAGGATTGCCTTTGACAGAGACGGCCAGTCCGTGAGAGAGGTGCTTACGAATCCAGAGGTTGAAGAAATCGTCGCGACTTGAAAGAAGGCGTACCGCAGGGATTTACCGACTCCTCCGTATACGCTTATCAGGTCGACGGTGATTAAAAGCACCGCCCCGCCTATTACAAACAGATACAGCCGCAGTTCCTCGTCCGCGAAAAACGACTTGAAGTCAAATTGTGTCAGGCAAAAGAGCAACGAAAAGTTTATGCCGAAAAGAATTATAAAAATTCCCGTGACGACTTCTATCGGTATGGAATTATACGCGCCTATGCTTGCGTTTTGCGGGGAGAACCCGCCCGTACCCGCCGACGCGAAGGTGTTTAGGATTGCGTCATAAATCGGCATACCCGCGATAAACAACGCGAAAATCTGCGCCAAAGTCAGCGCGACGTAAATTTTGTACATAATTTTTGCGGTATCGCGGATTCGCGGGACGATTTTTCCCGGGGAGGGCCCCGAGCTTTCGGCGTGAAGAAGGTTTATGGCGGAGGGACGCAAGCTCGGCATAATCGCCAAAACCATAACAAGTACGCCCATACCCCCCAGCCAGTTTGTAAAAGAACGCCAAAACAACACGCCTTTCGGCAGTATATCCAAATCGGAAAAAACCGATAAGCCCGTTCCCGTAAACCCCGATACCGACTCAAAAAAGCAGTCGACAAAACCCGTGTGAACCCCCGCGAAATAGTACGGCAACGCACCGAACAAGGCAAGGGATATCCACGCGAGCGACACGGTAACAAAGCCCTCGCGTTTTTGGAACGCCGATTCGACCGAGCCGAAAATTTTCGACAGCGCAAGCCCGAAGGCGGCGGTGACGCCTACCGAAAACATAATCGCCTCAAAGTCCCAGCCGCCGTAAGCCAAGGAGGGCGCGGCCGCGACCAGCATAAACAACGCCTCAAATATGAGGACGTGTCCGAGAAGTTTCAGTACCACACGTAAATCCATATTACTACTCCAAAATGTCGTCGAACTCGTCGATGCTTTCTCCGTCTACAACGACGATTACGTTATCGTTTTCGTTGATTTCGGTTGAGCCGCAAGGTATTAAAACGTTCGAGCCGCGAACGATACAGCAAATCAGCGCGTCTTTTTTCAGGCGCAAGTCTTTTAAAGGGATATGCAAGGCGCGTGAAAATTCGGTTATCTCAAATTCGAGCGTTTCCAGTCCGCGTCCTTCGTTGTCGACGATTTTGTACATAGCGCGGATTGAACTTCTTCCAGCGGAGTTGTTAAGCCGCCGCACGTATTGGATAATCTGGTAACAAGTGAGGTTTTTGGGGCATATGACGCTGCCTAGGTTGAGTTTCTTTATTATTTCTATGTTAATGTGGTTGACTTTTATGATTAGTTTGCCGACGCCGCATTGTTGGGCGTACAACGCCGTCACGACGTTTTCCTCGTCCCTGTCGGTGAGGCAGACGACCGCGCCCATTTCCTCCAGATTCTCCGACTCGAGCACCGCCTCGTCCGTTCCGTCCCCCTGAATTATCAGCGCGTTCGGCAAATTTTCGGAAAGTTCGTTGCACTGTTCCTCGTCGATTTCGATGATTTTTATTTTCGCGTTATATTTGTGCATATAGTCGCAAAGGTAGCGCGTGATTTTGCCGCCGCCGATAATCATCACGTCGCGGATTCTTTCGCTGAAAATCCCGATATACCTGAAAAAATCCATAATGTCGTCCGGGCGGCCCGCGACGCGGAGCAAATCCCCCTCGAGGAGCGTCATATCGCCGTGAGGGATAAAAACGCCGTCCTCCCGCTCGACGGACACCAAAAGGACGGGCATCTTGATTTTCGCGAAAATCTGCGAGACGACTTTGTTCGCGAGCAAATTGTCCGCGCCGAGGGGAAACGCGATTATCTCGACGCGTCCGCTCACAAAGGTGATTATGTCCTGCGCTGTCGGGAAGCGGAGCAGGCGCGAAATCTCGAACGCCGCCTGCTGTTCGGGGTTTATTATCATATCAAGCCCGAAATCTTTCCGAAATTGCATAAGTTCGACGGCGTATTCGGGGTCGCGAACCCGCGCCACGGATTTCTTGACTCCCAACCGTTTCGCGGTGATTGCACACAAAATATTCGTCTCGTCGTTGCTGGCGACGCAAACGATTAAATCCGCCTGTTTCGCCCCCGCCTCAAGAAGTATATTAGCGCTAAGGGCGTTTCCGCGCAAACTCATAACGTCAAGGGATTCCGTAACCTTATCGAACACGTCGTTTTTTTTGTCGATAATCACAACGTCGTGTCCCTCTTCGGATAAGGATTTCGCGATTGTGTACCCGCCTTTTCCGCACCCGACAACTATAATCTTCATTTTCCGTTCCTTTCGGTCGTTTCGTCAATAAGCGAAACCGCGTCGTCAAATTCAAACATAAGCACGAAATGCGAAATTTTATCAAGCACGTCGCGAACGTCCGCCGACCACGTCATATCCTGCAAAACCTTCATAATATCGTCAACCTTGCTTATATCCATTTCCGCGAGAGCGTTTTTCAGGTTTCCAAAGTTTTCTTTAAGAGCTTCAACGTCGTCCGTGGAGGTGTTGTCGCTCGTCTTGTCCTCGTTACTCTGGCGCAAAAGAGGGCTGATATTTTTGAGGAGGAAACGCAGCTGCTGAATGAACTCGTCGTTGTTTTCGGCGATAAAGCGGTAGTCCTCTTTGTTCCCCGATTCTTCAAGAGCTTTCGCGAACTCTGAAACTCTTGTCGCCCCGATATTCGCGGACGCACTCTTGAGGGCGTGAACCTGGGAGGTATACGCCTTCATATCGCCTTTTTCGACAAAAGTTTGAAGTTCCTCGATTTTCTCGACACAATCCTTGTAGAACACCGCGAGAACAGACACATAGGCGTCGAGAGAGCCGCCGCTCATATGCAACCCGCGAACGGTGTCGATGCCCTCTATCGTGATTCCCTCTCCGCTTTCTTGAGCTTCCTTGACACTCTTTACTCTTTCCTGTTTCTCTTCGGGTATCCATTTTCTGAGAACCGCGTCAAGTTTCGGCATCTCAATCGGCTTAGCCATAAAATCGTCCATTCCCGCGTGTATAAACATTTCCGCGCCGTTCGCCGCCGCAACCGCCGTGAGGGCGACAATCCTTAGGTTTTTAAGCCGTTCGTTCGATTTCCCGAGTTCGCGGATTTTCTCGGTCGCCTCGATTCCGTTCATAATAGGCATCATATAGTCCATAAATATGATATCATAGTCGTTTTCGCACACCAAGTCGATACATTCCTGACCGCCGCGGCAGGTGTCGATATGCATACCGTAAGCGGACATAAGCCCTTCGGCAATCTTAAGATTCGTCGGAATATCGTCGACGATAAGAACGGACGCGGATTTCGCGATGAATTTTTTATCAGTATCCACGCTGTCGCGGTAGTCGGCGGATACGATGATATCGTTAAGCATATTAGAAACAGGGACGCAGTAGGTCGGCATCTCGATAATCCTGTTGCATTTCGCGGTGATTACCTCGCCGAATTCCGAGAGCAGCACAATCTTTGAATCCATATCTAATTTATTCAAAATGTTACGCACGTTGGCGAAAAGATAGGGAGCGGTAAACACATACGGATAATCTATTTGTTTTAGTTCCTCATAGAAGACGGAAGGGTCTTGGGTCGAATAATAGATAACGCCCAAATCCTCCAAGGTTTTTGACATATTATCCATATATTCCTTGCGCGGTTCATAAAGAAGCACCCGTTTGCCTTCGTAATTCAAAACGGAGGCGAGCGCGTCATAGGAGGCGAAAGACTGTACGACCCGCGCCGTAAACGTACTCCCCGCGCCGTAAACGCTTTTCGCGGCGATGTCGCCGCCGAGGCGTATACATATTTTTCTTGAAACGCTGAGCCCGATACCCGTACCCTCAAGGGCGCGTCCGCTGACCGTCTCAAACTGCACAAAGTCGATGAAGAGTTTGCGTATATTTTCGGGACGTATGCCGATACCCGTATCCGTTACGTCAAAAATAAGCGCGAGCCTGTTTCCCTCAAGAAGTTCCGCCGAAACGTCAAGGGAAACAACCCCCTTTTCGGTAAATTTCACGGCGTTTTCAAGCAAATTGATAAGAACCTGCCGCACACGGATTTCGTCGCCAATCAGATTATCAGGTATTGCGCTTTTTACATTTACGACAAATTTCACGGGGCTGTCTAGAAGTTTCATTCGTATAATGCTTATCACGTCGCCGACAAGGGACGAAAGCTGAAACTCCTTTTCGGAAACTTCCAGATTCCCCGACTCAATCCTTGAGAAATCCAGAATGTCGTTTATAAGCGAAAGAAGACTGTTGCTGGATTTTCTTATATTTTCGACATAATCGCGGATAGTATGCGTAATCGTGTTGTCGCGCAGCGCAAGTTCCGTCATACCGAAAATCGAGTTCAGCGGCGTGCGGAGTTCGTGGCTCATTTTCGTGAGGAAGGACGTTTTTCCGTCTTTTCCCTCCATAATCGGCGCGGAGGAGATATACAGCTTTATGAGAAGATACGATACGATTATCAAAAGAACCGTGCCAAGCACTACGATTCCGACGGTCATTCCGTACATATCCGCGTAGAAACCGGCGACTTCGGTGACTACGCCGACATACCAGCCGTTGAAAAGACGCTTGAAAAACACGATACTTTCAGTACCGTCATAATCGGTAAAACGCCCCGCGTTCACATAGCCGTTTCTTTGCAAATCGCCGCGCAGCCGCGCCGTACTGTCCGCAAACATATCGTCGATAACCGACATACTATGCCCGACAAGCATACCCTGTTTGTGCGTCACAAACTCGAACTTGTCGTTTATGATAACCCCGTACCCCGACCCCGCGATGCTAAGCCCCGTCACGCTGTTTTTTATAAGTTTGGGGTCGATATCAAGCCCGACGACACCGCGAACTTTGCCGTGTTTGTCGTGCAGTTCGCGTGAGACGGACATACCGAATTCGGCATCGTTCACGCCGAATTTGTAGGGCATCGAAAAATATACTTTGTTGGGGTTCGCGGTCGCTCCTATGTACCACGGGCGTTTTGTCACCGTATAATCCATATCGGCAACCCACGCTCTGGGGGCGTAAAACTCCCCGTCGACTATGGCGTATACGGCGTGTTGGGTGCTGAACATATGCGGAGCGGTGTGTTTTAGCCACTCGTTCTGTGTTTCGATAAGCTGTCTCAAGTCGTCCCCCGACTCGAGCGCGTGTTCGATTGTATATGTAACGCCGTTGAGCGCGTTCTCCGCCTCGCTCAAAACCATACGCAAATTGGATTCGGCGGTTTCCGTGACTTCCTCGCCGTGCCGCAAAAGGTGACGCTGGACTATCCCGCTTACGAAATAGAAACTCACCGAAATCAGTATCACAAACGCCACGAATACAAAAAGAAGCTGTCTGTAATAACGAATTATTAACTTGAGTATTTTCATGGGTTATAGCACCGCCTAATGCGTATTACGCGCCTTCTTGCTGTCCTTGAAACGGAAGAAGCCAATCGGGAAGCCCAGTCGGTTTCACGTAATTCTCAAGCGCCTCGGAATGTCGTTTCAGCTCTTCTTTGTATTCAAGGTCAACCTCGTGAAATTTCTCGTGTATTTCAAGGAAAAGGTCCACAAGGTCGGGGTCAAACTGCGTCCCGCGTCCCTCGACAATGATATCGACGGCTTTTTCGTGGGGGAAGCCTTTTTTGTACGGACGCTCGGAAACAAGCGCGTCATACACGTCGGCGATAGCCATTGCGCGCCCCTGAAGGGGTATTCCCGTTTCTTTAAGCCCGTAAGGATACCCGAATCCGTTCCATTTTTCGTGGTGCGTCCCCGCGAAAATCTTCGCGTGGTGAAGAAATTCCTTTTCGCTTGATTTTTGCTCGATTTTTTGGATAATCTCCACGCCGAAGGAGGTGTGTTTTTTCATCTCCACAAATTCCTCGTCGGTGAGTTTGCCCGGTTTGTTGAGTACCGCGTCGCTTATGGAAATTTTTCCCACGTCGTGGAGCTGGGCGGATTGCACCACAAGTTCGATATCTCCCCATTTGTCCATTTCTATTTTATACTTTTCATGCTTAATCATTTCGTTTACCATTATGCTAAGGTGGTTTTTCGTGCGTTCGATGTGTCCTCCCGTGATATCGTCGCGGCACTCCACGAGTTCCGCCATAGTCTCCAGAATAGCGTTTTGGAGTTCGTAGACGGTCCTTGTCTTTGCCTCAACCATACTTTGCAAATTGTCGTTAAAATTTTTGAGCTGCGTTTTTTGGTGTTCGATTAGCAAATGCGTCTCAAGGCGTTTTAACAGAAGAGGCGGAGAAAACGGCTTTACGATATAGTCGATTGCTCCAAGGGAAAGCCCTTCAAGTTCGCTTGTCGCGTCACTTTGCGCCGTGAGGAAAATTACGGGAATTTTCGCCATATTCTCGTCTTTTTTGATAATCTTGATAATGTCGTACCCGTTCATATCGGGCATATCTATATCCAGCAATATTAGGTCGGGCAGGGTTTTTTCCAGAACTTTCAAAAGTTTTTGTCCTGACGGAATCGTAAAAACGTCATACGATTCGGAAAGAGCATGCTTGCCTACCGTCAGATTTGTTATATTATCGTCTACCAGCATTATTTTTTGTTTCGCTTCAGTACTTTCGTTCATAAGAACCCCCTCTTACGTCTTTTGCAAGCTCTTAACATTATATCATTTTACGCGTGTTATTGCACGATATTTTTTTTATTATTTTTGTTAAAAAATTTGCATATAGTGGTAGTACAAGGGAGGGATTACAATGGAGAGAAGACGAACACAGACGCCCTACCGCCCCGCGAGGGAGACCGCCAAAGGGCGGTACCGCGCAAAACCGCGCAAACGGGTTAAGGCTTGGGGTAATTTCACGGTTATGAAAGGGCAGCTCGCGGTATGTTTCGCCGTGTCGCTTGTGGTTGCGTCCGTTTGCGTTATACAGACGGATTTTACGCAAAATTTGCGGGCAAAGCTCAAGTTCGCGGTGACGGCGCAGGACGTTTTGCCCGCAAATATGCCCGAAAGGGTGGAGGCGTTGCTTGAAACAATCAAACCCGAAAAGGCGGATTCCCGCGTGAATTTCGACATAGACCCTGAGCTTATCGAGGAGGTAACGCTTCGGCTGCCCCCGCCTTTTTAGCGAATATATTCCGCCTGTTTCGGGGGCGGTAACGTCAGCTTTCGGCGAGCGGAACTCCCCGGTTTCGGGAAAGGGCGAGTTTCACGACGGGGTTGACATAGCCGTGCCAGAGGGTACTCCCGTGTACGCGATTGCGGACGGCACCGTGACGGAAGTCCGCGAATCCGCGACTTTCGGCAATCTCGTAAAGTATAACACAAAAGACGGACTAACGGTAATGTACGCGCATCTAAGCAAAAGCCTTGTGATTGAGGGCGAACCCGTAAAACAAGGCGAAACTGTGGCGTTGTCGGGGAACACGGGGCTAAGCACGGGAGCGCATTTGCACTTAAGCGTCTGGGAATCGGACTTGCTTATCGACCCGCTTGCTATATTTCGTCCAAAAACGCCGTAATATCCTTGACGACGACGTTTTCACCATAAGTATACGTCAAATGTTCCTTTGGCTTAGCCGTGTAAAAAAACGTCCCTTTGTATTTTTGCAAAAGTGTCATAATGTTGACTTTCATTTCGGGAGTCGTCTCCACGCCAAAAAGGATTACAATATTCCTGCCTTTTTGCAAAATGCTTTCGATTCCCTTTTTGTTCGCCGCCGCCTTTAAAATGGCGATTTCGAGCAGCCCGTCAACACTTCTTGGAATGTTCCCGAAACGGTCTATAAGTTCGTCGCGCATCTCCGACAAGTCCTCTTTCGTCTTGATTGCCGCGATTTTCTTATAAATTTCGAGTTTGACGTTTTCGTTTGAAATGTAAAAATTTGGGATATACGCGTCCGTCTTAATGTCGATAGTCGTCTCGAGTTTCGCCGTGTTGTCGCCCTTGATTTCGCGTACCGCGTCGTCTAACATACGGCAGTAGAGCTCGTACCCCACGCTGTCCATATGTCCGTGTTGTTTCGCGCCGAAAAGATTGCCCGCGCCGCGAATTTCTAGGTCGCGCATAGCGATTTTAAAACCCGAGCCGAATTCTGTAAACTCCTTGATAGTTTGCAGGCGTTTTTCGGCGATTTCGTTCAAGATTTTATTTTTTGTGTACATTAAGTAGGCGTATGCCGTCTTGTCCGAACGCCCCACACGCCCCCGCAGCTGATAAAGCTGGGACAACCCGTAATAGTCCGCGTTGTCGATGATTATCGTGTTCGCGTTGCTTATGTCAAGCCCCGTTTCGATTATAGTCGTACAAACAAGCACATTAGACGCTCCCGCGATAAACTCGTTCATAATGTTTTCAAGGTCGCGTTCGCCCATTTGCCCGTGTGCCGAAACCACGTTCGCGGCGGGCACAAGCGCCTGTATCCGCGCCGCCGTTTCGTCAATGTTCGCAACGCGGTTGTGCAAATAGTACACCTGCCCGCCCCGCGCAAGTTCGCGGTGGATTGCGTCACGCACAAACTCTTCGTTATACTCCATAACATACGTTTGGATTGGGCGGCGGTGTTCGGGCGGCTCTTCGATTAGGCTCAAATCCCGTATGCCCGTAAGGCTCATATGGAGTGTACGCGGAATCGGCGTCGCCGTAAGCGTCAGCACGTCAACGTTGGTTTTGAGGCGTTTCAACTTCTCCTTGTGGGAAACGCCGAAACGCTGTTCCTCGTCCACGATGATAAGCCCCAAATCCTTGAACTGCACGTCTTTTGACAAAATTCTGTGCGTGCCGATTACGATATCCGACACGCCTTTTTTAATCAGTTTTATGCTCTCGTCCTGTTCTTTTTTTGTGCGAAAACGCGACAATAAGTCTATCCGTATGGGAAAATTCCCCATACGCTGTGTAAAGGTTTTGAAATGCTGTTGGGCGAGAATCGTCGTCGGGACGAGATACGCGACTTGCTTCCCGTCCGTGACAGCCTTGAAGGCGGCGCGGATAGCTACTTCGGTTTTGCCGTAGCCCACGTCGCCGCAAAGCAGTCTGTCCATAACGCGTCCCAGCTCCATATCCGCCTTGACTTCCTCGATTGAGCGGAGTTGGTCGTCCGTTTCCTCAAAGGGGAAAGTGTCCTCGAATTCTTTTTGCCATACCGAGTCCGCGCCGTATGCGTACCCTTTCTCCTCCTGCCGTTTCGCGTAAAGCGACACAAGCTCCTCCGCGAGTTCTTTAATCGCCGCCGTCGTGCGCTGTTTCGCCTTGAACCAGTCCGCGCCGCCGAGCCTGCTTACTTTCGGTTCGCCGCCGCCGATATACTTGCCGACGCTGTCGGCGGAGTTCGCCGCGACATAGACGACGCCGCCGTCCGCGTATTCAAGCCGCATATAGTCCTTGCCGATTCCGTCAACCTCGATTTTTTCGATGCCGCGATAAACGCCGATTCCGTGGCTATCGTGAACGACATAATCCCCCGTCTCGAGGTCGAGAAAACTCTCGATACGCCCCTTGTCAGAGCGGGTTTTGCGCGGCTTTTTCTTCTGTGTGCCGAAAATGTCCTTTTGCGTGATTAGCGTAAAATCGCCGTAGGAAAACCCGCTTTGCAGACTGCCTTTTGAGACGACCACCGAATTTTTACATATTTCGGTGTCCTCTGTCAAGTCGGAGATAAACCGCGCCGGAATCGCCGCGCTAAGCATTTCCTTGTGAAACGCCTCCCCGCGAGAGTACGCCCCCGCAAGGATTACGACGCTGTTTTTCGCCGAAATCGACTTTACCTCCTCGAAAATTGTCGATAACTGGCGCGTAATTCCCGCCGATTTTATAGAAAAAGTAAAGATGTCACGCACGGGCATTGAAATTTCTGACAAATTTTGCAAAAATATCACCGTCGGAAATTTTGTGAAATTTTGGGATATTTTATCGTAGGGTATAATAATGGCGGTTTGTTCGGGGAGCATATAGCCTTTTTGCACACGGTTTTCGATACTTTCCGTAAACTCGTAAAGTACATTTTCCATATGATTCTCGATTTTCGGGAGCTCGTCAAGGAATATCGCGGAATTTTCGGGCAAATAATCGAGCAAATTTATATCGCCGTATAAAAAATTGGCAAATCTATCCAGATTTTTCGGCAAATTTTCTAAGGTATCGCGAAAATCATACTCAAAGTTACGCAGCTCTTCTTTTTTAAGTATGCTTTTTCTATGCTCGTATAGTTTTTGTATCTTTTTGTACGCGGATTTTAGCGTGTTTTCGTCGCAGACCAAATCGGCGGCGGGGTAAATCTCCGCCTCCCGCAAATTCTCCGCCGAACGTTGAGTTTTCATATCAAGAAGACGGATAGAATCTATCTCGTCGCCGAAAAATTCCACGCGAAACGCCGTGTCAAGGGGTGTGGCAATGTCCAAAATACCCCCGCGGACGCTGTACTGCCCCGCTCCGCTTATCACTCCGTCGTGGGCGAAGGAGTAACCCATTTCCGTCAGCTTTTTGGTAATATCCGCCAAAATCACGGTATCCCCGACCTTGTAACGCAAAATATACTCCTCAAAGATATTTCGCGGAGTGAGCCTGTTTGACAAAGCTTCGTCCGACACCACAAGAACGCGGCACTCCCCCTTGAGCAAAGAACTCAGGGCGTTGAACCTTTGTTTAGTGATTTCGCCGCTTCGCACGTCGGCGTTATAGAAGATAATATCTTTTGACGGAAAATACTTCAGTTCTTTGTCGTCATAAAAATACGACAAATCGTTATAAATTTCCTTCGCCACAAGTTCGGAATGTGTCACAACAAGCACAATCTTGTCGGTTACTTGTTGTACGCCCCAGAGGATATGATTTTTTGCCGAGCCGAATACCCCCGCCGCAATCACGGGCGTTTGCTCCCTCGACACGGCGTCGCACAAGTTGTTAAATGAATAAAGTTCCTTAAGCGGTTTTATCAGCGCGTTTATGTCGTTCACCTACTATTAGTTTTGTTGTAATGATTCATTGCGTAATCCGCACCGCGGGCTATTATGTCGGAGACGGCGGACGCGGCGGTTTCGATTCCCTGAATTATCCCCTCCCGCTCCTCCTCGGCGAAACGCCCAAGAACGTAATCCGCAAGGACATAGCGGGGCGGCTTTTTCCCGATTCCTATACGCACCCTCGTAAAATCCATCGTTTCAAGCTGGTATATAATGTTTTTCATTCCGTTGTGACCGCCGCCCGAGCCTGTTTTTCGCACCCGCACCGCGCCAATGTCCAAATCGCAATCGTCAAACAATACTATAAGTTCGGAAGGAGATAGCTTGTAATACTCCATACACTCGCGGATACTCTCCCCGCTTAGGTTCATATAAGTTTGCGGTTTCAGCAGGACGACCTTTTCGTCCGCGATTTTCCCGCTCCCGAGTTCGGCGCGGAATTTGGTTTTTGTTATATCTATTCCGTGAGTATGGGAAAGTTGATTGATTGCCATAAAACCCGCGTTGTGGCGCGTTGTGCCGTATTCTTTTTCGGGATTCCCGAGTCCCGCAATCAGTATCATTCAAAACCCTCCGTGTAGTAGAAAATCCATATAATAGCTTGACGGCAAAACCTTAAAATCAGCCCAAACCTCTGACAAGTCAAAGAAAACGTTTCCGAAAAGCACCTGAAAAACAAGTATAAATATGAACCACGAGAACAAAATTTCTCCGTTAGGCAAAATCACGGCGAAAATCTGCGCGATAAGTTGCGTACATAAAGTATACACCAAAATACCAAAAAATTCCATACGCAAATTTACGATTACTCCGCTGGTAAATTTATACAAAATCAACAACGCGCATAGGTTAAGGAGCATAAGAGCTATAACAGACGCGGCGTATTGCCCGATATGGTACAGATAGGCATTTTGCCGAAAAAACGCCGTCCGATTTTTACCCTCCGCAAAGACGGGTATGAGAAAATATGACAAAACGAACAAAATCGTAAGCCACACCCCGTGAAACAGGCGCAAATTCCAAATGTCGGCGTTTTTTTCGGGTGCGTTTTGCGGGATAAATTCGGGCGAAAGGAAAATATCGTTGGCGTAGTAGGTCTGTATGGACTCCGTAAACTTTGGGAGAAGAACACCGTAGTCCGCGTGCAGCGCGTCCGCCGTGGTTTTCGCCGAAATCTCCGCCGCGAACGCCTTAAGAACCGCCGCAAACGCCATTTCGTTGATTAACGGAGTCGCGGCGGAGTATTCCGTGCGGATTACTTCCAGTATGCCGTCCAAATCCGCCGTGTCTTTAACGACATAGGCGCACTCAAGTTTGCGCTGTTTCACCAGTTTTATCATATGTTCTTTGTCGTCAAATTTTGACAAGGTTACGCCTATGTCGTTACGCGCCAGAGTATCCGCAATTTTGTTACCCGCAGAATTATTATTCTCCGCAAAAAAACCTATATTCACAGTCAGTATATCATTGTGTATTGTTTTCGACATTATAAAAAGAGTTGCGAAAAGCACGAACGCCGCCGAAACGAACAACGGTGAAAAAAGTATTCTTTTGAAATTTATCCAAAAACTTACAGCGAAAAATCTCATCGGCAGATACCGCCTTTTTGAATACTCCGCACCACAAGCACAGTAAGTGAAAAAAACAACCCGCCGATTAGTATTATTATGAGCGACTGGGTTATATCTGTTTTTCCCAAAATACTTAAATTGTAAATATAGTAATTTATTGTAAAGGGGGACAGCCGCGCTAAACTATTCGCCAAAAATTCCCGAGGGATTATTCCTCCCGACAGAAACAACCCAAGCCCCGCCAAAACAGTCGCCGCGACACTTGCCGCCTGAGGATTCTTGAATAATAATAAAATAAACGAGGCAAGGGCGGACAGCGCGAACGAAGATACTAACAGCACGACTAAAACATAAACAGGCATACCTTTAAGCACGATAAACGCCGCGGCAAAATTCGCCGCGAAAAACAGCGCGAAAAACCCCGCCGTAAGCCCCGCCGCGAATTTAAACGCGCCAAACCCCGACAATTTAAGCGACACTATCACGCGGCGGCTGAAATTCCCCGAAACGATATCCGCAAAAAGGATAATCCCCGCGACGTTCAGGAATATCCAAAACGAAACGGCGTAATGCGCGGCGACGCTGATACTGTCAGTCGGCGAAACCTCCGTGACATAAAACATATCGGCGCGGTTTATAACGAGCGAAAGAAACCGCATATTTATAACGTTGAACATTGTGTCGAATTCCGCCGGCTCGCTGCCTTTTACATAATCCAAAGAGGCGTACACCCCCGATTGCGCCGCCGCCAGCATATCCGCGAACGCGAACGAAAAATATTTCAGCAAAGTCATTTTGACGGGTTGTTTCTCGTTCAGCAATACCTTGAAGGGTATGTTCGCGCCGTTTTTGATTCCGTCCGAAAATCCTTTCGGGAGGAGCAGAGCCGCCGCCGCGTTGTTTTTAAGAATCTCGTCCCGCGCCTCTTGTTCCGTTTCGAGCGTTCTTATGTTCATTATGCCGCTGTAATCTTCAAGCACAGCGGTCATCATTTGTGTTTCCGTCGTTTTGTCGCCGTCAACGACCAAAACGTCTATGCTGTCCGTAAGCCGCGAGGTGTAGAGTTCGCCGCTCCCGACCAAGGAGGCGAACAGCGTAAGAGCCGCCGCCGTCAGCAAAAACAGCGCGAAACGCGGCTTGCGCAGAACGATTTTCAAAAACGCCGCGAAAACGTTCATTAATCCGAACCTAACATTTTGTTGATTTTAGCTCCCATTTCCAAATAGTCCAGAATCGAAAGCTTATACATAGGCACAACGTCCGTATCGGCGGAAATTTCCTCGTCGGAGGGGGCGAGACTTCCGCCCACCCTAAGCGTGACGGATTCGGAAACCCCCAAGCCAGCCGACAGATTCGCGTTTTCGAGTTTCACGCCCTTTTCGTCCTCGGTGAGCTTTCCGTTTAAGGAGGCGGTAAAACCGTCGGGAGCGTCCGCGTCGGTGAGGCCTAGAGTTACCGCGAGTTCGTCGTTTTTCGCCCATTTAACCGAAAATGTCAAATCCAGCTCCGCGACCTTATCTTTTGAAATGTTTAAAGAAAACGTATCGGCAAGGTGAGTTTTGTCCGAACCGTTAGTATCATTTCTGACGAGTATCGTCCTGTTTTTTGTCGTAACCATAACGTCAACCGCCGCCGCGCTGTTAACGCCGAACAAACCCACATCGATACGCACATCGCCCGAAGTAAACACCACGCGGTGTATAATGCCTTTGTGTATATAATACTTAGTCGTCGAATCGGACGCCGCAAGTTCTTTAAGCAAGTCGCCGAAATCAGTATCATACAATTTGTCGTGCGGGATACCATACCTATCTAGTTTCGCGTAAAAATTTTTGGTGAAGATATTGTCATTGATTTTGTCCGCGTAAAAATCACGGATTGACGACAGACTTCCTTTGTCGTTTTCCACGGTGATAACGTCCGTCCCGTCTTCGTTGGCGTAAGACACCTTGCCCTCGTCAATGAGAAACCGCATATTTTTTTGCGCCGCCTCCTCTTTTATGCGAAGCGCCTCGTTGTGCCGCGCCGTATAATCCGCGCGAAACAGTTCGTCGTTAATATCGTCTTTTATGCTAAGCCAGCGCGGAATCTGTACGTTTAATTCCTTTGCGTACCAACTGTTGTTAAAATCGTCCGCAAAAGAAATCGGCGTAAACGAAATCGCCTTGTCATATATTTGGTCACACCTTACATAATACAAATCGTCAGAAAAAAACAGCCCCAAATCCACAAGCCTGGACAAACTGATTTTACTTTTGAGTTTTCGGTTCTGCGGGTCGACGACGCTGTTGCCCGACACCGTTATCATTTTCGCGAAAGACACGTTATTCGCGGTTATCTCGTCCATAGTCCCCGACTGATAATCCTTGAGCGACACGGTAAACGCCGCCTTATGCGGATTGTCAAGCAGCGCGTCAATCTGCGGAAGTTTAAGCGTGTCCGCCGTCATCGCGTTTTTTGTTCTAAGCAGAGATTCCGCCAGATACGCCTTCGGGTTTACGTGTTTCATAATAGTCCCGCGAAAGGCGAACAGCAAAACCGCCGCAGCAACGGCAAAAATCAACGCCGCTATAATCAGATTCTTCTTTGTTATCTTTTTTTTCTGTACAGGTTTATTGCTAGCGGGTCTGTTTGAAAATTCCTCCATCGTCACTGCTCCCCATATTCATAATTCGGTTTATGTCCATATTTTCTGTGCCGCAATCAGCCGCAATTCCGCCGTTTTTGATAAGCAAAAGCCGCCCCGCCGTCCCCTCAATCTCATCATAGGAGTGGCTTGTGTAGATTATGGTCTTGCCCGACTCGTTCAGTTGGCGGATATACGCCGAAAGTTCTTTTTTGTAAAAAATATCCAGCCCCGCAAAAGGCTCGTCCAGAATAAGCACCTCCGGATTCGCGAGGACGCTGATTGCGACGGACACGCGCCGCCTCATTCCTCCCGAAAGCGTTTTCACCCGTTTTCGCAAAAACTCCGACAACCCGAGATTTTGGGTAACGGTTTTGTCGACTTTGTTGCCCGACGCCGCCGCCCAAAATTTCAAATTATCCGAAACCGACAAATCCGCGAAAAGTATGTCGTCCTGCGGGGCGTAGCCGATTTTTTCGGAAACAGAAACGCTCCCCGAGTCGGCGCGGGTAATCCCCGCGACAATATTAAGCAGCGTGGACTTTCCGCACCCGTTGCGTCCGATTATACAAACACATTCGCCTTTTTGTATATTAAAACTAATGTCATTAAGAACTTTTGTAGCTCCATATTTTTTGGTAATATTTTCCGCCTTAATCATTCTAAATCCTCTAATTCGTTAATCCACGCGTTGTACGCCGCGTCGCTTGGCATACGCCAGTCTCCCCGAGGCGAGAGGGCGACAGTCCCGACTTTCGGACCGTCGGGGATACACGACCGTTTGTACTGCTGCGTAAAAAACCTCTTGTAAAATACCTTCAGCCACTTTATAATCTCGGACTTCTCGTATTTGCCCCTGAAAGCGTGTTCCGCGATATACACAACCTTTTTCGGCGGCATACCGTACCTTATCCCATAGTATAAGAAAAAATCGTGCAATTCATACGCTCCTATAATTTCTTCCGTCTTCTGCTCAATCTTGCCCGTTTCGTCGGGCGGCAACAGTTCAGGGCTAATCGGCGTGTCCAAAATATCTCTGAGTATTTTTTCGCAATTTCCGAATTGTCCCGCGATGTAGGAAACCAGATGTTTTATAAGCGTCTTTGGTATCCCGCAGTTAACCGCGTACATTGACATATGGTCGCCGTTATATGTCGACCACCCCAGCGCAATCTCCGACAAGTCGCCCGTTCCGATTACAAGCGCGTTTTCGAGATTCGATATGTCCATCAAAATTTGCGTGCGTTCCCGCGCCTGTATGTTTTCGTATGTCGTGTCGCGCTTGTTTATGTCCGCGCCTATGTCCTTGAAATGCTGGAGACAGGCGGGTTTTATGTCGATTTCGCGGACTGCTCCTACAACGCGGAGGAAATTATCGCGGAAATTTTTAGGGCGGAGGACGCGGGGGTGGACGTTGCGGCGTTCCCTGAACTTTCGGTGACGGCGTACACCTGCGGGGATTTGTTTTT
>BNUF01000001.1 GCA_025997155.1 Clostridia bacterium | reverse complement strand
TCTTTGAAAGCCCGCTGCCGTAAAAAATGTTGTCGCCCAAAACCATCGCGACACAATCCCCGCCGATAAACTCCTCACCCAAAATAAACGCCTGCGCCAACCCGTCGGGCGACGGCTGAACCACATAACTCAAATTTATCCCGAACCGCGAGCCGTCCCCCAAAAGTTTCTCAAAATTCGGCAAATCCACAGGCGTCGAAATAACCAAAATATCCCGAATCCCCGCCAGCATAAGCGTCGACAGCGGATAGTATATCATAGGCTTGTCGTAAACGGGCAGCAGCTGCTTTGATGTAATCATTGTAAGCGGATAAAGCCGCGTCCCCGAACCCCCCGCAAGGATAATCCCTTTCATAACGCACCTCATTTATTTAATTTCCGAATCGTCAAACGGTAACCCCATTATAGCCTTTGAAAGGGTGTTGATATTCGCGTATCCGTATTTTTTGTCGGGCTCGAGGTATGTCCCCTCCGCCCACTCGTTCCAAGCGTTCACAAATATAAAGGCGTTCTGTTCGTCAAACTTCTTAATAGCTTCGTCTTTCATCGCCTTGACCCAACGATAAAAATACTCTAAACTGAACTCGTCCATAAGCCAAAAATGCAAGCCTGATTCTGGCGTGCGTCTTGACGAGTTATCCCAACCCGCCACACATGTACGGTAAACGGGAAGAGTGTTTTTAACGGCGATTTTAAGCGAATTTTCCGTATGTTCCACAAGCTGACGGTAGCTAAACAGCTTAGCGTGCTGTTTTCCTGTATATGCAATTTTGCTGATATGATTCGGAAGATTATGAACGGGAAATTCAACGTCCGCGTCAACAAGATGCGCGATATTCAAAGTTTTCGCGTTCTTGTCCATTGTTTGGCAAGTCCATATAAGAATCTCCCCGATTCCCTGTTCTTTCGCGTATTTTCTCCAGTCGCTGAAAACGCGTTCAATACCTGCGATTTCTATCGGTTTGTATACGATTATAAGAGGTTTACCATTTATTCTTATATACCTGTCGTCTGAAACGTATTTTTTTATGTCTTTGATAAAATTTTCGGGGTCGTTATATGAATAATCCTGTTTCATGAGAACGTCCTGATTGTGTCCGTCCCATCTTTTCGTCCAGTTTTCATTCGCCCAGCAAAGACAGAAATTAATGTCGATTTCGGGATGTTCAAGAAACATATCCAAAGGTTTTTCAAGAAGCCGTTTCCCCGAAAACCAATACAAATAAAAGCAAAACGCGTATATCCCATGCTGTTTCGCGAGTTTTACCTGTTTTTTCATAGTTTCTATGTCGCTTAAATCATAGTATCCTATATCTCTGTGCGGTTCTCTGGGCTGATAATGTCCTTTAAAACGCGGTTTGCATTTTCGCGTATTCACCCACTCGACAAACCCTTTTCCCCACCACTCGTCATTTTCTTTAATCGTGTGGAATTGCGGCAAATAAAAAGCGATTGTCTTTACCTGCGGCGTTTTTCCCGAAAAATCAATATTATTTTGGTAATCGCTTATATAGACAGCTTCTGAAAGAAGGCTGCTTTTATTTCTAAGTTTCTTCCGCTCTCTATTTTTTCGCGAAGCGTCGGTAAATTTGCGAATCGGCGCGGTTAATTTCCACGAGGTCGAGTTTATCACCTTGTAGTAATTTTCGGCGGCTTCCTGAATCTGCGCTTGAGATAACCCTTTAAGTGCCGGGCTTACCTGCTGGGCGGCGGGCTTAGCCGTATCGTTTTGCGCTTTAATAATCTTGCCGCCGCCCCTCATATTGCGCGCTATCGGAACGCTTTCGTCCTCTTTCAAATTAAAGATATTGCGGTTAATCCCCTCTTTTATTAAATAATAGTCAAGGTGACGGTTATATATTTCAAGTTCCGTAGGTTCTGACACCCTCCATGCAAGATAATCCATATCCATAAGAAAATCAAAGGGAATCAGCGCGCAAAACGCGTAAAAATTTAAATACTTATCGTCAATAACGCCGAGTGCCTTTCGCCTTAAATCCTTGATACTTTTGTGACGTATATGCGATTCTTTCAAGGAGTATGAGGCGCGTTCCCAAAAAGCCGCCTCAATCGTCACATTTGACGCTAAGGAGGCTACGCGTTCGCATTTTAATATAAACTCCGTTGAATTTGTCGAGTCGTCATAATTATCAACAAGCATCGGATACGCCGCCCCCGCGGGGTCGTGCGGATGCCGCCTGACGACTACCTCGCTCGGTTTATACAAACGCCTCGCGCTGTATATAAGCTCCTCGTCGTTATAATGCGTTTCCGACAGATACGGCGCGTAGTAGCTGTATCCCGTCGCTATCCCTATTTTATACTTCGCTTCTTTACCTTGTATATCTAAATACCCCAAATAGTCCTCTGAAAGAAAAATCGACAGAATTTGCTTTTTTGTAAGAATTTTAATTTCCTTTGCCTGAGCCAAAAAATCTTCATACCGTTTTTCAAAGTTTTTTTCGGAATCCGCGCCGCCAAGACGGCTAAATTCAACGTACATCGTATTTATGTATACGGGCGGACGAAACAGCCCCGCGTCCGTGCATATTATTTTAATACCGCGCATTTCGGCCGCCGCGCGAAAACTCCGTAGCTGTGAAGACGGTACGGAAAAAAAAGCGTCTATTTTTTCATGATGCTTTTTCTCGATTTCGTCTATAACCGAATTCAGCCACTCCTCAAAAGGAGCGCACCGTTCGCGGAGAAGATACAAATACATATCGTTTATGGATTGGTTATGCTCGTTTGTCAGTTTTTCCTCAAGCTCTGCGGGTACGGCGTAATGTTCAATATTATCAAATTCGCTGTCTTTGTGATTAAATATATAATTATATCCGTACACCTCTAACTTTTTGAAATTAGCCGAATTTCGGTCAAAAAAATTCCGCGCGGATTCGGGCTTAAAATACTCTTCCTTGGCGATAATCGGAAGATTGTGTTTTTTTACCATATGCCCCATAAGTAATCCGAATATATTAAAATCCCTGATAATTTCAGAAGTCACATATGAAACCAAAAACGGCACTATCATACTTATCACCTCTTTTATTTTTTATGAGCGGCAATCTTCGCGGCGCGGCCTTCATGCAGTCTGTTCCAAAGCGATTTTGGAATCAGACGTTTTACGAGTTTTTTAATCAGAAGTTTCGTTGAAACGATTTCAAGAAATTCCTGCTGGTTTATGCCGAGTTTCGCGTATTCAGAGGCCGTCATATGCGCCATTGACACTACCGCGGGTTTTCCTTTTGCGTCAAGTATGGCGTTCTTTGAGTTTTGCATATAATTTGTCAGGTTTATTTTCAATTGTTCATATGAGTAGAAACTTACATACGGCTTTATAATGTCAACTAAATCATTCAGCATATACTGATAGTTTACTAAATCGCTCCTCGCGTTATCGTCGTTTATGACATTAGCGTAATAATATCCGCTATCCTGCGCGATAATTCCGTACATACGTTCAATGGCGTGTAAAACCGTGCCGTCAATGTCGAGTCCGACATCGAAATCCGAGTAATCAAAACCTGTCCCCACCGCCTTTTTCAGCGCGTCGGCGCGAAACCAAAAAACAGAGCCGTATGGGGCGCACATCGTCTTGTTTGGAAAAAACGGCACTTTCAAATCAAGCTTTTTCGCGAACTTAATTATTTGTTCTGTTACTCTGTGACCATTGGACTGAACGGACGCGAAGTAAAAGGCATGATACGCGTTTTTAGCTCCGAGTACTCCTAATCTTTTATTTTGTTCAAAAAGGTTTATGACATTTTTTACGACATTTTTTGTTCCGAAAAGATTCTCATAAGAGTTAAGTTTATACGTTTCGCCGCTGGCTGAAAACTGTCCGTGATTTGATTTTTTATCGTGATAGAAACAAATATAGTCATATTCCCCGCCCGTCACAATATGGGCGTATGTAACCCACAAAGCGGGCACGTCGCGCCCGACGTTCGGGATAAGCGTAACCGTGAAACTGAATTTCTTTTCTGCGAATATTCTTTTAACTTCCGCCTCGGTTTCCTCCGACGAAACCGTGATATAAAAATCGGTATCCTTTGGAAAGTTATCTCCGTAATACGCGGCTTCCTCAACCAAATCAGCGTAGTAAATGTGGGCTATCACGGCGATTTTCTTTTTATAGGTGTATGCGCCTTTAACATAATCTTTAGGTACGATATATTCCAACTGGTTTTGAAGCCAAATATCATATAAATTGGACTTTCGCAAAATGGTATCCCAAATAAGCCCCGTGTCAAAATTTGTGTGTTTGTCAAGATGTTCGAGCAGCTGGCGCGGCTCTTTGCCGTAACAGTATCTTAAGGTAATAAAGTACGGAGTATTCACGGAATCGTTCTCGAAGGCTTTTATCTTAAATAAGTTTATATTATTTTCCAAAAAACATTTATATGGGAATACGGTAGCGAGATTGTCTGCGTAGCTTTTAAGTGTGTCGTCCATAAAAAAGCCCAATCTGAACCCGCTGTTACGCAGGTATTCCGAAAAACCGAATTCATTGAAATACGAAGCGTCCCCGTAGTTTTTTATTGGGAAATCCTTAGTCCACCATTCCTTAAATTCATATGAACGCAGATATTTTTTGCGTACAACACAAAAAGGTATTGTCAGCGTTTCTTTTACCCCGTTTGGAAATTTATAATCTCCTCTGATAGTATGTATATCTTTATTGCCAAATATTTTTTGAATACTCCAAATGTCCGCGTCCGAATCTTCCATTTTGCCGAATATTTCCGCAAAAGGATAAATAGGACCTAACATACTGTCGTTGCAAAGTATCAGCTCGTCATATTCGTTTTGGAGCGTGTCCCAGCTTATGTAATTCATTCCCGCCCGAAACGCGCCGCTATCGTATCCGCTATTTTCGCGTACAAAAAAATCGTCGGTGATTTCGTATAGCTTGTCACGGCTTTCGGGGTTAAGTACGCCGTTAGCCACAACGACGATTCTGTCGGTTACTTTTTTAAGTTCCTTAAGGAAATATTCCCTGTACTCGCTCAAAACCCCGTCTTTGTCATATATAACGTATATGGCGGCGCGTTTTTTTTGTGTCTCTGCCGGTTTTTCCTCTGTTTTAACTAACGCTTTTTTTGCCACTTCTTTTTCCTACCTTTGCGAAAAGTATTTTTTGATTTCCTCGAATACGTCAAACGCGTGAAGTATGCAATCGTCCATATTGTAGTATCGGAATTCCGCAAGCCGCCCGCAAAGGAAGATATTTTTGTAGAGTTTTGATTCCTCAAGGTACTTGGCGTAACTTGCCAGACTCTGCTCCGTGATTACGGGATAATACGGCGTGTTTCCGACTTCGCCGTTTTTGTCATACGCCACGGGGTATTCTGTCGCGATTACCGAAACGGGTATGTTTTTTCCTTTCGGCATAAGCCTTTTGTATTCCGTCTCTCTGGTGTATCCGTCGGCTTGCGGGTAGGATACGATTGCCTCGGGCAGAAC
This sequence comes from Clostridia bacterium, assembly GCA_025997155.1. GTDB lineage: Bacteria > Bacillota > Clostridia > Lachnospirales > WQUN01 > BNUF01. Next base: position 59,409 of record BNUF01000001.1, on the reverse strand, counting down.
TTCCTCCGCGTCGTGGGTCGTGTAGCGTATGTCAAGCGAACGATAGGGCAGCGCGCCGTATTTGAGCCCGAAAAGTTCGTCAACCGCTCCCGTAAAAACAAGCGCGTCAGCTCTCGCTCCGTCATAAAACACCTCTCCGTCTAAAAAGGAGATATGCGCCGCCGCGTCGGTGTTTGTTTCTATACTGATATTTTCGTGGTCAAGAAGATTTTCAAAAAGTTTGGTAAACCCTTTTTCGGGGAGATACTGGAAATCCTTGTTCATATACCGCTCGTCATAGTTCATAGCGACTGGCACTCTGTCCATTATGCTCTTGTCTATCGTCTCGACGGGAATATCCCATTGCTTGGCGCAGTAGGTCTTGTACGCCTTGTCAAAAAGGAGCGTGCCGTAATCCGAGATATCCGAGTCGGGGTTGTTCATAATCTCCATCGCGGGTACTCTGTCGCGTCCGTTGTATTCTTTTCTAAGTTTCGCTATGAGATTTTGGGATTTTTTTTCTCCGACTAACTGCTGAACCGTCTCGAAGTTGAACGGAAGACGCACATAGTTCCCATCAATAAGGCTCAAAAGTTTCACGGTATGCTTGAAAAAATCCGAATACTTTGAAAGATATTCTATAACGGAGTATTTGTCGGTACAAACGATATGCGGCCCGTATTTCTGAAGGAGTATCCCGTTTTCGTCCGTTTCGTCATACATATTCCCCGCTATATGGTTTCTTTTTTCAATCACTTTTACAGGTAAGTCAAGTTCTTCCGCGATTTTGCGGGCAAGCACCGCCCCCGAAAACCCCGCGCCAACGACAATTATATTTTTCATATCTCTCCCCGCGCAATTCTCTCCGACATAATTTTACGCACCTTTTCAAGGTCTCGTTCCGTATCGACTGATAATGTGTCCGTGTCCGCAAGCGTGAAGTTCACGACGACCCTGTTTTCGACAAACCGCAGAAGAGCGATATCCTCGATTTTTTCGAATTTGCTCGGCTCGTGGTTTACGTAAATTTCTAGTGCCGCCTTGTTGTAGCACTCGATGCCGACTATCTTATGATATTTCACGAGAACGGTTTTGTAGGGGTGAGGAATCGGCGCGCGTGAAAGGTATATGCAATCTCCGTTGTCGGCGGCGGATATCTTGATGTTGCCCGGGTCGATTGTTTCGGCGGGGTCGGTGAGTTCGCGCATAAGAGCGCGGGCGACGTATTTTTCCGACAGCGCGGACTCGTCCGGGATAACCTTTTCGATTACCTTGCTGTCAACCATAGGTTCGTCCCCGCAAATGACGACGTACAAATCCGCGTCTATTTTTTGCGATACCTCATATACGCGGTTCAGATGAGTTTTGTTGTCCTTTGAGGTCAGTATAGCGTCAAGTCCGTATTCGCCGCACACGTCCATTATTCGCGAGTCGTCTGTAGCTATGTACACCGCGTCAAGCTCGCTTACTTTTTTCGCCTGCTGGTAGACCCACCAAATCATAGGTTTTCCGCAAATATCCGAAATGGGTTTGCCCGGGAGTCTCGTCGATTCGTATCTAGCGGGAATTACGCCTATCGCCCTCATTGACGCCGTCTCCTCTCAAATCGATATACAAAAATAGTATAGTCAAACGATTTTACGCGCTATGACGCGTGTAAAGGAACTTAGCCCGTTTTTTTGCAGAAACGACTGAAACTCCCACAAAGTAGACGGTTCGGAGTTGCCCAGCATATAACCTATAAAAGGGTTTGACTCGTTAAATTCGGGCGAGTCCTTTACGTATTCCATAACATAATTTACATCAAGAGTCCCCGGAGTTGATATCTCCAAAATCTCAAACCCAAGTTTTTCAAGCATTATCTGAAGCCCCGAGACGGACGGGAGAAGTACGTATTTATACGGATATATTCCGCGTCCGCGAAGTGTAAGAATATCGAAACCCGTACCCGTGCGGGAGCTTAGTATCAGGATTCCGCCGTCCTTAAGACTGTTTTTAAGTCCCGACAGAGTTTCCTCGGGGTTTATTTTTCCGCTTAGCGCGTCAAGGCACAAAACGACGTCGCTTTTTTCCTCCGAAAGGTTAAAGTCGCCCAAAGTATTTGAACGCCGTCTGTAAGTTTCGCAAAACGCCGCGTTTTGAATACGTTCGCTTAACCCGTAAAAAATACCGCCGTAATCGAGAACGCTTACGCTTTTTTTCGCGAGATACCTGTTTACGCGAAAATTAAGCCAGAACAGAAGTTCGTCCCAGACTCCGCCGCGCTTCTCCGACGACGTTTTTTGAAATCCGCCGTCGCGGTAATACGCGAGTAAAGGCTCATACGCCTTGTATTTTTCCATAACAGAGGGCGAAACCTCGGCGAACACACTAAAACAGCGCGAACAACGCCTGTACGTCACCCCGCCTATTTCCGCGAAAAAAGAAGTTTCGCCGCCGCACATATGACAGGGTGTCGCCTCCCCGAGCGGCGGGTTGTTTTTGACAAATTCCTCAAGTAGCTCGCGTTCTCTAGCGAGAAGGGCGGAATCGGTTATATTAGCGCTCAGGGAGTTTCGTTTTACAAAATCATAAGATTTAAGCAAGACTGTCCCCCCTGCCGGCGGAGTATATTTTTTCGACCAATTCCATTACCTTAACCGCGTCCTCGGGCGTGCCGTTTACAATCGGCGAACCGTTGCGCACCGCGTCGTAAAATTCCGCAATCTCAAGATTCCACGAATTGTCTGTGTCAAAACACATAGTGTGTTCTATCGGGTTTCCGAGTCCTCCCGTTTTCATTTCAAGGTCTTTGCGGTAGTAACTTAAACGTTCCTCTCCGTAGCTTTTCGTTGACGTGAGTAAGCCGTCGAGTTCGATATATCCTTCCGTGCATATTATATCCATATCGAATTTGTGTTTCCATTGGATAGCGTTCGAGTGCAAAGACGCGATTTTTCCCGCGTCGGTTTTTAGCAGGGCGAACGCGCTGTCTTCTGTCGGGAGTCCGTCCCAGACAAGTTGATTTACCGCGCCCGTAACGCTTGTGAAATCTCCCAAAAAATACCGCAAAAGGTCAAGCATATGTATCCCTTGGTCAAGCAAAATCCCGCCGCCCGAGATATTAACGTCGTTTCGCCATTCCCGCGCAAAAGTTTCGCTCCCCGCTTTGCCGTAAACGCCGCGTATACATACTATATCGCCGAGTATCCTCGAATCTATAAGAGCCTTCGCCTCGATAACGGAATTGTGATAACGGTGATTGAACCCGAATTTAAGCTCCTTGCCAGAACTGTTCTTTGCCGTCTCACGCATCGTTTTAGCGTCGGCTAGGGTTCTGCCAGGGGGCTTCTCCGAAAAGACGTGTATGCCCCTCTCAAGCGCGTTACAAACAACGTTTGGAATAGCGTTATTAAAAGTGCATACGATTACCGCCTCGGGTTTCGTTTCGTCAAGGCATTTTTCCCAGTCGGAGTATTTTTTACAGGGGTAGTCCGCCATTGATTCCTCGTTTACATCACAAACAGCGGTGATATTATATCCGCCGTGGCGTATCATCGCGTCATAACGTATCTTTCCCATTTTTCCGAATCCTATTATTACGGCGTCTATCATATCGATATCCTTAAAAAATCGTCGCGCAAACTTTCGTTGGCGAACGCGCTGAAAACACATTTGTAGTCCGCGCCGTAAGTTTCCGTGTCGATTAAAAAACAACCGCCCGCCGCCTTGATTATAGCGGCCGCCCCCGCAACGTCCCAAAGGCGTATACCGTCCTCGCGATAGCAATCAAACCGCCCGTTTGAGACAAAAACCGACATAACCGCCGCCGCGCCCAACATTCGAACTTTTTTCGCGTGTCTGAAAGTCTTGACCATTGCGCCTAGTCTGTCGTCGTCAAAACTTCCGCCCGCGGGTAACCCAGTCGCAAACACAGCGTCTTTAAAAAGTTTTACGCCCGAAGTTTTTATAGGCGTATCGTTAAGGAAAGCGGCGTTTTCGTACCCGCTAAACAGTTCGTTCGCCGCGTAACGGTAAACAACGCCTAAAATCGGCGTACCGCCCGAAACAAGCGCAATCGATATACAGGTGAGCTCGTCTATACCCCTGAAATAGTTCACCGAACCGTCAAGCGGGTCAACCACCCAGTACAAAGGGGCGGACTCGTCCCCAATAAAACCGCGTTCCTCCGACAAAATAGGCAAGCCAGTTTTTTCCAAACAATCTATTATGATTTTCTCACTGCCCTTGTCGGAAGAAAGTTTAAGGTCACGCGTTAAATTCTCGTCTATCTTTACATCTCCGCGTAAAAAAAGATATTCCCCCGCGAGTTTGGCGGCTTCTTTGGCTATGCCGCAATACCCCGCCAGATTCATAATTCCAAATCCTTCAGGAGATTCCGCGCCGCCTGAAGTTCCATATCCTCACGGCAAGACTTCGTATAAGTGGAGATATGCGGCGTTAGAACGGCGTTTTTAAGGTCGCACAGTTCGCCGTCATAAGGTTCGGAGGAAAACACATCGCCCCAGTAAAAACTAAGCGTACCGTCCTTAAGCGCGGAAATAAGCGCGGTCTCGTCAACCAGCGTCCCTCTCGCGCTGTTTAGCAAAACCGCGCCTTTTTTTATATAGGAAAACTCATTTTGTGAAAGTATCGCGTCTTTTCCCGACGCGTGAAGGGAAATCACGCCCGCTTTCGGCAGAAGTTCCTCCAAAGTTCCGTTGTTTTCGAAAACGGCGTTGTCGTGTACAAGAATTTCCGCCCCGAAAGGTTTAAGAAGTTCCGCGAAAGTCCGCGCAATCCGCCCATATCCGATTAGCAAAATAACGCTTCCGCGAATAGAAAAACCCAGTTGTTTCTTCCACATCCGCGCATGCGTATTCTCGTTCGCGGGTATCACCCGCCGCGCAACCGAAAGAAGCGCCGCTAAAGTCATTTCGGCGACAGCGTATGTCGGAGCTTCAGGCGTATTCGACACCCTTATATTATATTTTTTAGCGTCCTCAAAATTCACGTTGTCCGTGCCGATGCCGATTCGCGCAACCGCCTTAAGTTCTGGCGCGTTTCTAAAAACTTCCCCGTCAAGTTGTTCAAGCCCCGCGAGAAGTCCTACGGCACCCTCAAGATGTTCTATCGTTTCCTGTACAGTAAGTTTGCGTCCGTAAGGATTTTTAACGACGGTATGACCGTGTTCCTCAAGCAGTTTTACAGCGTCCTCGTTTGAGACACCAAAAGAAGACGCTCCTACGGCGATTTTTCCCATTAGTATTAATGCCGCCCTCCCGCGTATTTATCAAGAAACAAATCGAGCCAGCAATGCAATAAAGCCGCGTGTGCGGACTCCACAAGCCCGTAAGTGTCAAGGGGTACGTAAAAATTTAAGTCCCCGAGAACGCGTGACTTATTATCCGCGTTTTTGCCGCTTAAAGTAACGATAAACATACCCTTATCCCGCGCCGTTTTTATCGCCTTTATTATATTGGGCGAGTTTCCCGACGACGAAATAGTAATCAGAACGTCCCTAGCCTCGCACCGTTTACCTATGCGAAACGCGAACACGTCCTCATAGGAGATATCGTTGCTTATAGCCGTTAAATGCGACGTTTCCGAAACGGTGTAGGTAAGTAAATCCGCGTTCTGGAAACAGTCGTGGGACAGGTGTTCAGCCATGGTGGCGCTTGCGCCGTTTCCAGCAAAAAAGAACAGAGCTCGCACGTTTCGGCGGACTTGTGTCTCGTCCGCCCAAGTCTCTAAGGCGGAGTTTGTATCTAAAACTTTAGAATTCTTATCGGTGGCGATGGTACTCAAAAGCCCGTCCGATATTGTCTTGACGTATTCGTCTGCGTACTTTGAAAAATCAACCATTTTATGTCACCTCATACAACATTTCGGTACACAAATAAAACGGTTCAGCCTACCCATACCCGTTTACGCTGTCGTACTGTTAATCAAGTGCGAACTAAATAAAGCCAACCGTATTTCTACGCTTTGGAAAGTCTAAAACCAAGACCTTGGACTCCAAGACCCTACCGCTTTTAAAAAAGCGGACAAAACTTTTACTTTTACTAAAAAACTCTTACCGCGTGTAGTTCTAGCAAAGGCTCGACCATTTTTGGAGCATTACCCTGAATTATCCCCATAGGTACTCTTTACGAGCGGACATTGCTTGTTGCGCCATGTGGTTTGAGGCATATAGACATATGCCGCGCAAAGGTTCGACCCCTTGGGTACTTTTTACGAACGTACATTGCTCCGCCACGTATAGAAAATAAATCTATACAGATACATTCTACTATACTTCAATTCAACCTGTCAACACCTAATTTTCCAAAAAAAGATTAAACAGGGGATAATATGAGTACGGTATAGAACACCCGGCGGCACCGTTTCGGTTTTTGAGAACTACGGCGGAAACAGAGCGGGGGTTTACGGATTTCGCGGTGTTAACGTTAAAATTATCGCTTCCGACGTCGCGGAACTGCAAACCAATCAGCACATCTGAACTGTATTCGATTGCACCCGATTCTTTAAACGATTCCATAGTAACTTGAGATGAATAATTTGCCCTGTTAAAAGAGGATACGGCAATAATAGGTATTTTAAAATCTCTCGATATTCGCTTGAGTTCAAGCACAGCCTTGTCGGTATTTTGCTTATCGGTCAAACGGAAACTGCTGGGAGAAAGGATTTGAAGATAATCAATAACTATTACAGGGGTACAACCCGTACATTTAATATGTTGCTTAACCGCTTCCCGTATTTGGAAAACCCCGACTTCGCCTATACCCTCGATTATATAGATATATTCGGCATATTTAGAGTATTCCCGTTCCGCGTTCCGTATGAGAGAAAGCTCGTCATGGCTATACTGAAGGTATCTTTTTCCCGTTGTTATCCCTCTCATCGTCTTCGCAAGTTTCGTGTTTCCGCGTTCCATTGTAGAAATATACGCCGTTTGACGGCTCACGGACTTCGCGATGAGTTCGTTACGCGACATTTCAAGCGAAAAATACAAGATGTCTGTTCGCGTCTGGGCTATTTGGTCGGATATCTGGGAAACAAAAGTGGTCTTCCCCAAAGAAGAGATTGCGCCTATAATATAAAGCCCCTCAAAAAGCCCCCCGTCAAGAATTTCGTCTAACTTGGCGAACCCTGTTGAGATATAAGGTTTTTGAACGCTGTCTTGAATCCTGTCTATGAACCCTTTAATATAAGCAAGCGTACTGTTGTTTTTTCTGTATTCTTCTCCCGAGACATTCAGGGCTTTTTTCAACATATCTCTAAAAACGCTCTCCTGACACAGTAACGCCTCATTAGCGTCCTTATAAGGGTTACATATGTCAAACCTATAAAAAACGATTCCTGACCCCTCCAACGCGTTTACAAGCCTATTCTGAGCAACCTCCCCCGACTCATCATTATCAAGTGACAAAATAATAGGTACTTTCGGCTTATGTTTTTCGATTTCCCGTAAGAATAAATCAACGTTCGCGACACTCCCAAGCCCTATGGCGACACCTCCCGCCGTCATAATGGAAAGCGCGTCAATTTCGCCTTCCACAACGAATATAGGGATTTGAGCTGTTCTAAGGGCATCACCGTTAAAAAGTAAACTATTCCCTGTCTTTCTATATCTGTTTTTGTCGTCAGCATTAGGGTCAACGTTCCTCGCGACAAAACTTCCTTTGCCTGTCGGGATAATAAACGCCCCGCGGGACATTCCCCGAAAATCAGGGTCGTATCCCAGATTAAATTCCGAAATTACAAATTCGGATAACCCACGTTTTTTTGGGTAATCCGTTTGCCCTACGCGGTTATGGCATTCCTTGAAATAAAGTTCAAAATCTTTAACTTCCCCTTTTAAGGAAAAATCTTTTTTCGCGGTTCTAGGCTTGCCGAACCCATACATTTCCTCAGCCTTGTTGAAAATATCCCGATATTCCGTCAAACCGTAATCTATCCCGATTAAGTCAAAGATGTCGTACCATGCTCCGCATGAAAAGCATTTGACGCCGTTTTTCGTCTCAAAGTAGCTCATGCTGGGGTGTTTGTCGTTATGCAGGGGATTCAGGCATTTAAAGTGTTTGCGCGTGTTTATTCCTTTGTTTCGGAGGTAATCTCCCAGTCGTCTTTTTATGAGTTCCTTATCATTATTGTTCATGTCATCTGTCCTTGTCTCTTAGGGTTTTAAAGAGGTTTTTCCTTAAAAGGAAAGGGGGTGTTGGGGGCTTTGCCCCCAAGGTCTTAGCTATTTGGTTTTTCATTGTAGCACTGTCATTATTAAGGGGGGCGGGTAATGCACCCCTTAATAGTATTAATAGTATTAAGGATTTGCACCCCTCGCAAAGCCCGATAAATACTGGGCGCAAAAAAAAGTTTGTGAAAGATATAGTCCGCTTTTGCGAAAGATATAGTCCGCTTTTGCGAAAGATATAGTCCGCTACCATACTTAAGTGATATGCTTAGTATGAATTTAGGGTACACCTAGGCTCAAGGTACTGGTAAAATATGACATTTTTTAAGCTCCACATTTTTTTATTTAAAAAAAGAGGCGATAAGCACCTCATAAATGCCTATTCCCTCTGGGTTTGTTAATCGTCATAAAACTTTTTTCTTGTGAAAGATATGGTATGCTGCTTTTAGGGGTATTTTTTGCACATTTTTTCAGTGTTTTTTTGGTGTATATTTAAAATATTTTTCGTCTCGCGCTAAACAACAGGGGAATTCAAAAAACTTCTCCTTGACAACGACCTAGGTATTTGGTATAATCATCGTATAAAGATTGTGTTAGGTCATCTCAAAAACCATGTGCGTATAGCGGGAAGCGGGAACAAATGCGAAGACATCAACAAAAACATATATTGGAATTGCTTGAAACATTTGAAGAGGCATTATCCGAGGGTTTGTATGCTGATTGTCAGGAGGCGACTAAATCTATTGGTGCTTTTATTGAGAAGATTGAGGGTAAAGGAACGCGAACTGTCGCGTTGTTGGAAAATTACTACGAAACACTGATTAGAGTGTATAATGGTGAAATTGGCAAGAAACAATTACGAAAAAAAATTATACAGATAGAAAATAGCGTCAAGAACGAACTTAAACCGAACAGACTTGAAATTGCGTTTTTACCCTACAATGCGTCAATGTGGGATAGCTTGGAGTCAATTTATCTTGTTGCAAAAGAAGACAGGAATTGCGATGTATATGTCGTCCCGATTCCGTACTTTGATAAAAGGTCTGACGGAAGTTTCGGCAAAATGCATTATGAGGGGAATTTATATCCCGAAAATATTCCAATTACAAATTGGCAAAATTATGATATTGAATTACACCGACCAGATGTGATATTTATACATAACCCGTATGACGAGCAAAATTATTCAACGAGCGTTCACCCGAATTTTTACAGTAAGAGGTTACGTGGACTGACTGATTTATTGTGTTACGTGCCTTATTTTGTATTACTGGAGCACGATATCGTTAAGCATTTCGCGACTGTTCCAGGTTGCGTATATGCCCACAAAATAATGGTGCAGTCGGAGAGAATCTGCGATATGTACATTCACGCGTTCAGAGAAAAGTTCGGAAATCAATTAGGTAAGCCAGAGGATAAATTCGTTGCGTTAGGCAGTCCCAAGTTTGATGCTGTAATGAACGTCAAGGCGGAGGATTTTGAATTACCTGATAACTGGGCTAAGTTGATTGAGAAACCTAACGGAACAAAGAAGAAAGTCATTTTTTTTAATGCGCGGTTTACGGATTTTACGGCGGGCGTTGAAAATATGCTTGATAGGCTGAAGAATGTTCTGGAAACGTTCAAGAACAGGGATGATGTTGTTCTTTGGTTTCGGCCCCACCCGCTGAATTTATCGGTCTTAAAGTCTATGAGACCGCAGTTTGTGTTAGAATACGCGGCACTGATAGACAATTATCTTAAATATGAATATGGTATTTACGATGAGAGTCCTATTCTTCACAGAGTTATTTCGCATAGTGACGGATATTTTGGAGATTTGAGCTCTGTTGTTTCGATGTATCAGAAGACAGAAAAACCCATCCTTTTATTCGGGTCAGAATTATATCAAAATTCTATCCTTGCTTACTGCGCGGATTTTTCAGGCAATAAATTATTGTTGACTGTTAGTGATGGCAGTCTTTTTATAAATATAGATACTGATAACGGAACTGTTGTTCCGATTGCCACGCCTAAGGACAATCAGGAATATATGCAATATTATACGGCTTGCGATACAGGGGACAGGGTATTTTTTTCTCCGTACAACGCGAGATGTATCGCTGTATACGAAAAATCAACGCGTAAATTTTCGTACATTCCGCTAGATTTGTATATAGGGGAATTACCGGCACCGTACTGCGGTTGGATAATACATTATAAAAATAGTTTGTTTTTTCCGCCGTTAAATTTCCCAGGTATTTTAGAATACAACTTAGATAATAACAGTATTAATGTGCATACGGGCTGGGAAAACGAAGTGCGAGCGTGTGCTTTTGAGAACATAACGACAATAACGCTGAGAGGTTGCCCCTGTGTTGTCGGCAGCAAGTTTTTAATATCTTGCGAGAATTCTAACGCTATAATGGAGTTTGATTTAGAGACTTACGATTGGAAAATAGAAAAAATCGGCAGAGAGAAAATCTCATATACAAACATTTGCTTTGACGGTGCCGCATATTGGTTAATAGGTCGTAATAAGCCTGTCCTAGTGAAAAAAACTCACGGAAACGTTGAAGTATTAGATTTGTCTAAATACGCCCTTAAAAATTTATCGTATTCTTACGTCTGGGGGTTTGTTTGCGGGAGATACTTGTGGCTCATTCCATGTACTGGCGAAAACCTTTTGAAAGTGGATATATTAAATAATTGCGTTGTAAAAGATAATTATTTACAGGATTATTTAAGCAAAACGGAAGATAAACCTATGAAATTTACTTTTGCGGGTATCAATGAGGGTAAAATCTGGATAATACCCTATATTGGAAATTCGCTGTTTTCCATTGATACCAGCAATGATTTTGAGGAGGAGTTGAATTTGTCAGTATCTCCGTCCGCGACGTTGGAAGGTGTATCACCATACCTGTTATCCCGAAATATATTTGTGGAAAGCAGCTTACTTAATCTGGACCTATTTCTGAATTTTATTGTGAACAATGAAACTAAAAAGGTTGTTGCCGAAAGCAAAGGTGATAAAACTGCCGGGGAAAATATCTACAAATATTGCCTTGGATTGGTGATGGGAAACACAATATGAGGGAGACTGCAATGTTCAAGTATGAAGAGTTTCAAAATGAGATTTATAACAGAATTGATTGGACGTCGGTACATGGCGAAATGCTCGACCAGGAACGCCGGTTCGTTAATGGACTGATACTTAAAAATAAGCCCAAAAACATACTTGAGCTAGGCGTATCGCAAGGGGGCGGTACGGTAGTAATTCTTAACGCAATAATAGACGACCAAAGCGCAAAACTTACAAGCGTTTACAAAATGAAAAATCGTTGGTTCGACCCAATAGTTCCTGTGGCGGCAGATGTTTATCAAACTTTCCATTGTGATTTGCACAATAAATTCAAATTACACACAGAAGTTGACGTAAGCGAGATTTTAGACGAGCTTTCGGAAATTTTTGATTTTGCGGTTATTGACACGAGCCACTGGCATCCGATTGAGACGTTGAATTTTTTGTGTGTTTTACCGTATTTGAGCGATGATGCTATTGTCGTATTTCACGATATATCTTTATTCTACAACGAGTCATATCGTCAGAGATGTCTCGCTACACGTATACTTATCTCAACGTTGGCAAGTGAAAAGATATTACCAGGTGATAAGTATACGAAATATATTTCGGAAACTGAATTGGTAAACAACATTTGCGCGGTAAAAATTACCCCTGAACTGCGGAGCAATATTGCGAATACTTTTTTTGCGCTGTCTATACCGTGGGAAGATTATCCTGCCGCTGACATTGCCAATATCCGCAAACTTTATACAAAACACTATGACGATAAACTTGTTAAGATGTTTGACGAAGCAACGAAGGCAAATTTAGCGTATACAATATCCAGAGGACAAACATACTCTATCGATAAACTGAAAGAATCATTATTAACGCTGAACGGCAATATTATTTTTTACGGCGCAGGCACAATGATGTCCCTGATTTTAGAACTATACAGGGTCAGCGGACTTGAATTCGACTTTCCTATTTGGGATATAAACGCGGAATCAATTAAAGAGATACAAGGTCATAAGGTATACGCGCCGGATTTTGAAACACAATTGATAAACTGTACAGCGGTAATAACGATTTCTAATGATTTAATATCAGGCGGAGTCAGGAAGAAACTGGAATGTATCGGTTGTATATGTATTCAGGGATTAAACGAGTTACTGCAACTTGGAAAAATCGAAAATTTTTGGGGCAATATTCCTTTTCCTGTTGAGTTTACGGAGGCGGAGAAAGATTTATTGTTGCATATTGAAAGAAACTCGTTGACTATGGTATCTCGCGAAAGAATGTTTGCCACTGTAATGTCTTGTAAATACGCAGTTTCGCATAATGTACCAGGGGATTTCGTCGAATGCGGGGTCTGGAGAGGCGGTAACGCAATATTGGCCGCCGGTATTTTTAAGTTATATGGGTCAGAAAAGAAAGTATGGCTATTTGATACGTTCGAAGGTTTCCTGAACGCGGGAATAAGCAGAGGTGTTAAAGATATACCTAATGAAACCAGCGAAAACGCAAAAAAAATACATCAGCAATATTACGACATAGCAAATGGCGGTAATTCAATTGACGAGGTCGTGTCAAATTTTGAGAAAATCGGTCTTTTGTCAGATAACATACGTTTTGTCAAGGGGGACGTACTGGAAACACTGTCAGGTACGCAAGTTCCCGAGACTGTGGCTGTTTTGCGGTTAGATACTGATTTATATGAATCAACATTGCGGGAATTAAATGTTTTATTTCCTAAACTCTCGTTTGGCGGAGTACTAATGATTGACGACTACGGACATAGTGCCGGAGCAAGGGCTGCGACAGAGGAATTCTTTGAACATATGCCCAATAGGATATGGATGCAGTATATTGACCATACTGGAAGGATTGGTATTAAATTGTGAGAAATATTCCTTTCAACGTTCCGCCATATTATGGTAATGAGGGACAATATGTCTTGCAAGCCATCGCTTCTCATAAAATTTGCGGTGACGGACAATTTACCGAGAAGTGCACCTCGTGGATAAGTGAGCGTTTTGATTGTCAGAAAACGCTATTAACGTGCAGCGGAACTGCGGCTCTCGAAATGGCCGCGTTATTATGCGAGATAAACCCTGACGATGAGGTGATAATGCCTAGTTATACGTTTTCGTCAACCGCCAACGCGTTTGTACTCGCGGGGGCAAAGTTGGTTTTTTGTGACATTCGCCCAGATACGATGAACATTGATGAAACCTTGATAGAAACAGCTATTACAGAACGGACGAAGGTTATTTGCGTAGTTCACTACGCTGGTGTTGTATGCGAAATGGATACGATAATGGAAATAGCGAAAAAACACCAGCTATATGTTGTTGAAGACGCGGCGCAGGCAATGATGAGCAAATATAAGGGACGTGCGGCGGCGGCAATCGGTGATTTCGGCTGTTTCTCCTTCCACGAAACTAAAAATTACTCAATGGGAGAGGGGGGAGCGCTATTAATTCGCCGCGAAATCAATAACGAAAAAGCGGAAATTATGCGTGAAAAAGGCACAAACCGTTCACAATTCAGACGCGGCGAAATCGACAAATATTCATGGGTGGATTGGGGTTCCTCATACTTGCCGAGTGAACTGAACGCAGCATATTTGTGGTCACAACTTGAAGCGGCTGATGAGATAAATATAAATAGGAGACGTTCATATTATAGATATCAGGAATTGCTTACGCCGCTTGCCGCTGACGGATTAATTCGGCTACCCTTTGTACCAAAAGAATGTGAACATAATTCACATATTTTTTACATCAGGACTCGGACGCATAATGAACAAACCGAACTGCTGAAACTGTTCAAAGCAAAAAGTATCGGAGCGGTATTTCATTATGTCCCGCTACATTCCTCAAAAGCGGGGCAACGATTCGGCAGATTCCACGGAGTGGACAGATATACAACTAACGAGAGTGATAAGCTGATTCGGTTGCCGATGTACTATGCTCTGTCCGAAGACGATATTCTTCGGGTAGTCGAAGTTGTTTTTCAATTCTTTTCAGAAAGAAGTTGATTTAGTGATACGTTATCTGTTACCATACGGCGATATACCGCAAAACAGCAGGGTTATTATTTATGGCGCGGGTAACGTAGGACAAGACTATGTACGCCAAATAAAAAAAACAGAATACTGCGAAATAGTTCTATGGATTGACAAAGTTTCTGACGGCAAGTGCGTTAAGTCGACGGAAGCTCTGTTGGGCATTGCCGAAAAAGATTTTGACCTCGTTCTTTTGGCGACACTAAGTGAACGATATATTGAGGAAATGCGTAAATTTTTACTCGATTTAGGAATTCAAAATAAAAAGATTTCAACATCAACGCCAATTATTGAAGACTCGTTTGCTGAAGTGTTTGTTCAACAGTGGGACTCGCGGATTGGTGTAGCGCAATTTATTGACAGTCTAAAAGGAAATCAACAAGTTTTACGCGACTACTTTCTTAAGGCGGGAGGACATATTGCCTATTTTTACAGTCTTATCAAAGAGCTGTGTAATAACAGTGATTGCGCAAGTGAACGAAAACGCCTGCTTGCGATATTTACAAATATTTTTGAACAGACACTGTTTTCCGCAAAAACGGAATTACTGTGCCTGAGATTACTATATTTGGGAAATTGCTTTTGCGTTTCTTTTCTTAAACGATTTATAGATTCTATTTACTCAAAGGATTTATGCGTCGAAGATAAATTTTTTCTTTGGCAAGACGCCACAATGATGTACTTACAACACAGCGAATATTTATATCATGATTTTTTTCGTACAAAAAAACATTTAGGAAAGGAGATAGCAGAGGAATTCAATTTGGACTTTACTAGAAATAATGAAAAGTTCAACAGGACTACAATCGTCGTAACACAAATTATGTACCCAGATTATCCGCAAATGAAAATTACAATGCCGATTGCGACCCGATTAATATCGATGGGGTATGATTTGCATTTAGTAGATTTATCCGTGTTTGAATATGATTTAGGTAATTCGATATTCGAGCCGTTTTATGCTCCGCAAAAATCGGCTTTTGATTTTCAGGAAAATTACAGGGATTACGCAAATTTATATTATCCTGCGGGCTGCACGATGCGTGAACGATTTCAAGATATATTGAATCACATCAGTGCGGTGAACCCTGCGTTGATTCTTGATATTTCGGACGAATATTCAATACTGCCCTATTACTTTAGTAAATTATACCCTGTTATTTATTGGCCGCACAAGCGTCCGTCATCTGG
Source organism: Clostridia bacterium (assembly GCA_025997155.1). Classification (GTDB taxonomy): domain Bacteria; phylum Bacillota; class Clostridia; order Lachnospirales; family WQUN01; genus BNUF01. The sequence continues at coordinate 43,950 of BNUF01000001.1, read as the reverse complement.
TTCGTATTTTCATAAAATCGTAATGCGGAATGAATTTTATATTTCAGCTGGTAAAAAAGTAGAGCATCCTTTTACGCATGAACAGTGTATAGAAATTATTTCGTCATTTGAATCAGTTGTTTCTACACATAAATATTCACGGGAACAATTTGGATTTTCAGAAGAGAATATGGTTTTAATAACCGTAGGTATCCGCATTTACTCTGAATTGTCTAACGCGCTGATTAGTTCGATATGCAAAATTATGGCTGAAATTGACAAATTAAAATGGGTTATAGTTGGCTGTTCGGTTTTGCCATATTTTGCAGATAATTATTCTGATTTAGTTGGAGAGAGAATCATTTTCATTGAATATGAAGAGAAACTGGTTGATTTGCTAGCTATATGCGATGTTTATTTGAATCCTTATAGAATCGGAGGTGGAACATCGATGGCGTGGGCATGCCAACAAGGATTGGCACTCGCTACTCCAAAAGGAGACAACGCGGGATATGTTTTTGCGGGTGAGGAATTTTCTGTCGCCGAAGAAAAGGACTTAGCGCCTTATATTGTCGCTTTGGCAAAGGACAAAGAGTTATTAAACAAGAATAAACTGTATATGAAAAAAAAGGTAGACTCTTTCAATGTCGATACAGCGGCACTTCAATTCAAAACGCAAATCGACAAATTTATTGACGAATATTATTCAGAGAAAAGAGGACAAGCCTTATGACGAGAGCAATACTGATGGCGGCGGGGCAGGGAACGCGGATCAGCCGTTCCATTAATGACTATTGCAAATGTACGTTGGATATTGGAGGCATTCCGTTAATTCGCTATACTGCGGAGATGCTGCTTAACGACGGCATTGACGTACATATCGTAGTGGGGTACGATAAACAACGCATTAAAAACGCACTCAAAGGTCTTGATATCGTATATCACGAAAATGTTTTTTATTCGATTACAAACTCTCTCGCTTCATTATGGTTCGCACGCGAAGCTATTGCCTGCGACACCTTAATTCTTGGAAACGCTGATGTTTACTGGGAAACTGATTTACTGTCGGTGTTGATTGCCGAAGAACGCGATTGTATTATGCTATGCGATACTTCCCGCGTGGAAGAGGGTGATTATTTACTTAGAGTTGAAAATGGAAAAATACTAAACCGCGGAAAAGGCAATAACTGCTACGAGGCGAATTGTGAATATGTTGGTCTTGCCGCAATTCGCAAAGAGATGATAAGTAAATGCCGCGAAAGATTAGAATTACTGATTCAGCAACAAAGATACGGCGACTGGTGGGAAGAAATACTCTACAGCATGATGTTTGAGCGTCCGATTTGGGCAAAAGATATAGCGGGAAAGTTTTGGGCGGAAATAGATTTCATTGAAGACTATGAAAAAATATTGAGGTATAGAAACAATGTCAAATGAACTTATAAGCGTAATTATACCATTTTATAATTTGGAAAAATACGTGCGAAGATGCCTTGACAGCGTACTCGGGCAAACCTATGGCAACTTTGAGGTTATCGCGATTGATGACGGTTCTTCGGACAATACCGCCGAAATGTTAGCGGAGTATGCGAGTAAAGATGCAAGAATTGTTTTTAAAAGACAAGATAACGCAGGCGCGGGAGCGGCGAGTAATTTCGGCATCGAAAGCGCAAGAGGCGAGTATTTAACTTTTGTGGATAACGACGACTTTATTGAGCCGACAATGTATGAACAGTTGATTATTACATTGAAAGAAAATTCGGCGGATATGGCTGTTTGTAATTTCAATCTGGTTTACGAGGATTATATTAATAAAAGATACGGAAATGTGAAGACAGGCGCGGTGAATCTTTATGATGATGTGTACGGTTATTTCTGTGGGCGGTGTGCTTGCGCGAAACCTAATAATTACACGTGGACGCGGCTTTACAAGTCGAGTGTTGTAAAGAACTCGGGTGTTCGGTTTGAAAATTTGCGTTTGGGAGCGGATACGCTGTTTAACTTTAAGTTATTACCGCTTATGAATCGTGTGGCGTTCATAGACGAGGGGCTGTACAATTATGTTCAGCGAGAGGATTCGAGTGTTTTTACCGCTGCGGAAAAAGAAAATATAGCGATGGTTTACGCCGACGGTTTTCAGTCATTGGCGGATTACTATAAAACCAACCACTTTAAGGAGTTTTTTGATGTACTGCCCATACATGCCTATACGCGTTTACGTAGTGTATTTTTTTATTCAAGGCTCGCGGGGTTAAGCGATTCCGAAATTGCCGCAAATTGCGTAAGCGGTTTCAAAGAACGGGATATCGCGAAGTATTTAACGGGGGCGGCAATATGAAAACAGCTCTTGTAACAGGATCGACTCGGGGCATTGGAAGGGCGATTGCCGACATGTTATCCGCCAACGGCTATACGGTATTGCGTAACGGCAGGACTGGCGGTGACATTTCGGCAGACTTATCCACGCTTGAGGGCGTGAATACGCTCGCTGAAGGGGTGATTGCACGTACTGGGAAACTGGACTGCCTTGTACTGAACGCGGCGGCGACTTACCGCAAACCGATGAGCGAAATGGACTACAAGCATTGGCAGGAAATTATGGACATAAATGTTAATATGCCCTTTTTCCTGATACAAAAGCTAACAGAGCATATCTCACGCGGCGGAAGCATTCTGTTCATCAGTGCTATGTTGGGGACAAAACCTCACGCCACATCAATTCCCTATGGCGTGTCGAAAGCGGCGGCGAATATGCTGGCGCAAAGTTTGGTCAAAGAATTCGCGCCGCGTGGTGTACGCGTAAACGCGATTTCACCTGGATTTGTCGATACGGAGTCGCAAAATTCCAAGCCGGAAAAGTTGCGCGCGAAAATAGAGAGTAAAATAGCGTTGAAACGCTTTGCAACCGAGCGGGAAATAGCTGATATGTGTTTAAGTATCATAAACAATACTTACATAAACGGAGCGATTGTAGCCATTGACGGCGGCTACGATATGAAATGAACAGCTTTGGAGGCGTGCATATGAAACTGGCAATTATGCAACCATACTTTTTGCCGTACATTGGCTATTGGCAGTTGATATACGCCGTTGACAAATTTGTGGTTTACGATGACGTTAACTATATAAAGAGCGGATGGATTAACAGAAACAATATTCTGTCCAACGGAAAAAAACAACTGTTTACTGTCAAACTTAGCGGCGCAAGTTCGTTTAAACTAATTAATCAAATAACTGTTATTGATGATTTTGCAAAATTCACAAGAATGTTACAGCAAAATTACCAAAAAGCACCGCGTTTTAAAGAGGTAATGGCGTTAGTGTCCGAAATTTTGGATTTCAATAAAGATAACTTGGCGTTATTTATATTGAATAGTATCAGGATTATAACTGAATATTTAGAGATTGATACAGAGTTGCTGCTCTCGTCGGATTTGGAAAAAGATACTTTTCTAAAAGCACAGGAGAAAGTTATTGATATTTGTGCAAGATTAAAAGCAACCGAGTATTACAACGCGATTGGCGGGAAAGAGTTATACAGTACCAAGGATTTTCGAGACAGAGGAATTGATTTGAAATTTTTGAAAACAAATTTTGTTCCATACAGCCAATTCGGGAAGGAATTCGTTGCCGGATTGTCGATACTTGACGTTTTAATGTTTAACGAAATTGAAACAATACGGGAAATGTTAGGGGATTACAGCTTTGAATAAAGAAATCGGCGGTTATTTCGGGCTTGAATCCTTTGGCGAAAAAATGCCTTATCAAAACGCGCTTCTGCTGAACTCGGCAAGAAACGCGTTACGGTATATCCTTCGCGCATACGGGATACACAAGTTGTTTGTTCCGTATTATACCTGTCCTGAGGTTTGGGAGTCTGTCTATGAGGAAGATTGCGAAATCTCTTTCTACGATATCGGCAAAGATTTTTTGCCGACAGAGGAGTTTCCTTCTGACGCGTATGTTCTGTGCAACAACTATTTTGGCGTCTGTGACGAAAATATCAATAAATTGTTCGGCAAATATTCTAACCTGATTATTGATAACGCACAGAGTTTTTACAGCACTCCTTTCGGACTTGCGAGTTTCTACAGCCCAAGAAAATTTTTTGGACTCCCAGACGGCGGTTTGCTCTTTTGCGAGAAACGAATCGACGAACAGTTAGAACTCGACATATCTTTTGGACGGACGGCGCATTTGCTAAAAAGACACGATTTGGGCGCAAGTGACGGATATAGCGACTTCAGGGCGAATGAAGCCAGTTTATCCCAGCAACCGATTAGAAAAATGTCTAGGCTGACGCAAGCGATGATGGGAAATATCAATTACGAAAAAGTACGCAAAAGGCGTAATGAAAACTTTGGATTTCTTAGAAAAACGCTTGATACTATTAATGAAATAAAGTTTAAAGAAAATATTGGCGTGCCGATGGTTTATCCATTTTTAAGAACGCACGCGTCAGAGTGTTTGCGCGGCAAGCTTCTCAAACAAAAAATTTATATTCCCTGCTATTGGGGAGAAATAGAACGTACCGCCCCGCAAAATTCGCAATCTGTGTATTTGAGCAATAATCTGCTTCCGTTGCCGATAGACCAGCGGTATACGGCAGACGATATGCGGTGTCTTGTCCGTATAATTAAAGGAGATATCGAAGGTGAATAACGAAATAGGCGTTTTAGTATTTCCAGCGGGGGAAATAAATTCCGTTGAACTGCACGATGCACTGGCGGCTTGTGTCAATGTCAGGGTTTATGGCGCGTCCTCTATTGAAAGGCACGGAGGATTTGTGTTCAAAAACTACATCGGCGGTGTTCCGATGCTCCGTTCGCCAGATTTTATTTCGGCTATCAACAAAATCATTGTCGACCATAGTATCGATGTGATTATCCCGACGCATGACGATGTTGCGTTGTTTTTAGCGGATAATCAGAATAGTCTGAACGCAAAAATCTTAACCTGCGATAGAGAGACTGCCGAAACTTGCCGCGACAAAAAACTTACTTACGAAATGTTTCGGGATTATGACTTCTGCCCGAAAACTTTCAGCGGCGCGGTTCAGTTCCCAGTTTTTATTAAACCGCGCAAAGGGCAAGGCGGTGCCGGTTCTCAGATTGTTCGTTCACGCGCCGATGTCCCAAGCGGTCTTAATTGGTCGGATTATGTTATTTGTGAATATCTTCCGGGCGAAGAACTGACTGTGGACTGTTTTACCGATAAAGACGGAACTCTGCGGGCAATATTGCCGCGTTCGAGACAGCGCGTGTTTGGCGGCGTGTCTGTCAGCGGACAAAATGAGACATTGACAACCGAAATTGAGCGAATTGCCGATACCATAAATTATGCATTGCGGTTTTTAGGACTTTGGTATTTTCAGATAAAGCGCGATACAGGAGGCAACTTTAAACTTTTAGAAATATCGGCGCGATGCGCGGGTACAATGTGTTTATCAAGGGTGCTTGGCGTCAATTTGCCCTTGCTTAGCGTCTATGCCGCAATAGGGCGAAAGACTGAGGTGTTCAAAAACACCTATAACGTGATTGTTGACAGGACTCTGATTTCACGCTACAAAACAAATTTGACATATGAAAGCGTATATATTGATTTTGACGATACAATTATCATTGGCGGAAAGGTCAATTTACAAGCTGTACGTTTCCTGTATCAATGCGTCAACGAAGGAAAGCGAGTAATTTTAATTACGCGGCATAGCGCGAGTCATAGCGACAGTGTTTATGACACTATGAAACGGCATAAAATTTCAGCGGATTTATTCAGCGAAATAGCGGAACTTGGTATCTCAACGCCGAAATATACCGCAATCAAAGAGGACGGAGCAATCTTTATTGATAACGCTTATGCCGAACGCAAAGAAATTTTTGAAAAACTTAACATACCCGTTTTCGATGTGAGCGAGATTGAAGTTTTGTTAGACTGGAGGACTTAAATGAAAGATATAAATGAAACGTGCGTCTGTACTGTGTTGCTGATTGCCTACAATCACAAGCCATATATAAGGCTTGCCATTGAGTCCGTACTGCGGCAGAAAACACAATATCCCTACAAGATTCACATATTCGACGACGGTTCGACGGACGGGACGAGAGACGTTGTCCGTGAATATGCCGCCAAATACCCTGAAAAGATTACCGCGTTTATCTCTGAAAATAACAAAGGCGCGCAAGAAAACATATGGGCGGCTTACAAGTCCGTGGACACAAAATACTGCGCATTCCTTGAATGTGACGACTACTGGTGCGACGAAGAAAAATTGCAGCTGCAGATTGACGCTTTGGAACAGAATCCAGATTGCAGTTTTTGCGCTCACAATACGATGTCTGTCAATATCAACGATATATATCGAGAAAAAGAAGACGGTAGTTTATTCGTTTTCAATCGAAACGTCAGAAAAACAGGGAAGTATGTCCCAGAGGATTTTATACCGCTTTACGGAGCGGGTTGGATGCACCACAACAATTCTCGTATTATCCGTATGAGTTGTGTAAACCTAGAGGAGTTATCCGACAAGGAGGATTTTTTATACGACAATTCGCAGTTCTTCTATCTGTTTCAACGCGGAAAACTATACTATATACAACGCGTGATGTCCGTTTACTGTATGAATATGTCGGGTGCGTTTACTTCTCTGGCGGTGCAGGATAAAATCAAATGTCATTTCGAGCGCCTTATACGTATCAACGACAGCACGGGCGGTGAATTTGAAAAACTTATATTTCGGCATCTCGGTTCTTTCGCGAGGTATTGGCTTGGAACCAGCGACATCGCGCAAGGTATTATACGCGACCACAACGAAATTACATGGATGTTCATAAGATACTTTAAAAGTCTGATTTACGATACGAGTTTACATAGCCGCTTAATACGTCAAGCGCGTAAAAATATCAAGCAACTTCAATTAAAAATAAAAGGAGATTGATGTTATGAAATTTTGCCCACGGTTTTACGAATATCTGTATGTTGACGACAACGCTGGCAGTATTGCCATCTGCCAGTGGATGGAACACGCGGTACTACCAATCGGGAATTTAATTGACGACGATGTTAATAGCGCATATAATTCCGAACACGCGAACTACTTGCGCGGCACAATGGATGATCAAACATTCAAGCATTGCCGCATGGAAGCTTGCCCGTACATTCAGAATAGCGAGTTGGAGGAGATTACGCCCGAAGAATATGAGAGGCGTAAAAAAAGTCAATATTCGCCAAGCGAGATTAACATGGCATATGACTTTGTATGCAACCAATCGTGCGAAACTTGTAGAACTGCGGTTTTCGTTCCACCGAAAAATTATGCCGAGCAAATGAACGCGATACGAGAAAAACTCGCGCCGTATATCAATTCGGCAAAACGCGTCACCGCTTCCGGGCATGGAGACCCGTTTGCGTCAAAATATATGATGGAGGTTCTCGAAAACCTACACCCAACAGACCCGGATTTCAATATATTACTTGAAACAAACGGCGTATTTTTCGACGAGGCGCATTGGGAACGTATTAAGCATTTGGGGAAATTCAGATTGGAACTGGTCGTAACTATCAATAGCTTTGATAAATTCACATATCGCCACATTTCTCGCGGCGGCGATTATGAAAAGATGATGCACAATCTCGATTTTATGTCTGAATTGCGTAAGAATGGCGATTTGACTATATTGACGAATTCTTTTGTCATTCAAGATAGGAATTTTCGTGAAATTCCGTTCTTCATCAAACAAAGCTTTAGCGATTATGCTTTTGATCGCGTTGTGCTGAAGCCTGTGTACCAATGGGGAACGATGGACGAGGCGGTCTGCTGGTTTAAGGATGTGCTGAATCCACTTCACCCGTATCACGCTGAGTATTTGGAAATATTGTCAGACTCCGCTTTGAAAGACCCGCGTATATACAACTTTGCTGGAAACACTATTCACGAAGCGCGACCTTATCCGTCCAGCAATGGCGGCGTTGAATTCCCTTATGACAAGATTTGTAAGGATAGCCGCATTGTTTTGTATGGCGCTGGGCAAATCGGTCGCGAATATATACGGCAAATTAAGAAAACGCAATATTGCGAGGTCGCTTTGTGGGTGGATAAGAATTGCGACGACGATTGCGTTTCGCCGCCGAGCCGTTTGTCGGATATGAACGCGAAAAATTACGATTATGTCGTTTTGGCGACGACAAATAAGAAGTACGTAGAGGAAATGAAACACGTTCTAAAAGAGGTCGGAATACCCGATGAACGCATCGTTTCGTGTGATTGCTGATGGTTACGGAGACTAAAGTAATCCCTGTGACGCGCTCGTCAATGCCTCCGTTTGACGAGTATGTGGATACAATACGCCAATTGTGGGATACGCGCTGGCTGACGAACGCGGGCACTATGCACGAGGATTTAACAAGCAAACTAAAAAGTTATTTGAACGTCGGCAACTTTCTGCTGTTCGCTAACGGGCATTTGGCACTGGAACTCGCCATACAGGCGTTGGAATTAAAGGGCGAGGTTATTACAACGCCGTTTACCTTTGCCTCCACAACACAGGCAATCGTACGCAGGGGGCTTACGCCGGTGTTTTGCGATATTGACCCTATTCGGTTTACGATTGACCCAGACAAAGCCGAGGCACTGATAACCGAGAAAACAAGCGCTATTGTCGCGGTTCACGTTTACGGTATTCCTTGCGATACAAGTGCTATTGAAGAAATTGCGAAACGACGTAATTTGAAAGTAATATACGATGCGGCTCATATGTTCGGCGCGGTATGGCAGGGAAAAAACATCGCGCAATACGGCGACTTGTCTATGTTCTCGTTTCACGCGACGAAAGTGTTTCATACGATTGAGGGCGGCGGGTTAGCTTTCTCCGACAATTCTTTGTATGAAAAACTACGGCACGCACGCGACTTCGGGCTTTGTCCAGGCGGGTTTGACGCTGATGAAATCGGCACAAACGCGAAATTAAGCGAGTTTCACGCGGCGATGGGGCTATGCAATCTTGAGCATATTGACGAAGAAATCAAGAAACGCAAAGCGGTTTCGGAAACTTACGATAAGCGTCTGCGCGGCGTTTATGGACTGCAATTATTTCCCGAAATAGAGGGCCTTACACGAAATTATTCTTATTATCCGGTTGTATTTCACGAGGAATTCGGCAAAACACGCGATGAGATTGCCGACGAACTTCTAAGGCGCGGCATACGGGTGCGGAAGTATTTTTACCCGCTTACAAGCGCGTTTAGCTGTTATCAAAACAGATTAACGCCGAAAGAAACACCGATTGCGGCGAATATTGCGGGTCGTGCGTTGTGTCTGCCTTTATTCGCCGATATGACAGAAGAAAACGTTAACACGGTATGTGATGAGTTACTTAATTTGAAAGGGTTTGATTGAGAATGAAAAAGATTATTGTTTTTGGAGCGGGAGCTTATGGCAGGCGATTCATTGGCAATTGCCCTAATAATTTTGAAATAGTCGCGGTTTGCGATAATAATGACGAGAAGTGCAAAATGGTAATAAACGGACACAAGATTGTATCTCCGAGCGTATGCCAACGCGACGCGGAATTTGACTATATTTTCATATGTATGGCTTCAAACACTAGGACATATTTCCTCAGAATACTGGAAATATATGAACAATTGCGCGGTCTGGGGGTATCCGACGAGAAGATTGTCGTAATTCCAACATATGACGACTATTGGAATGATACCAAGAATGTTCCGTTTGAATATCCGCGAGTGCAGTTTTTACACGATTTCGCCCAGATGGTTTACGACTTTCAAATTCCAGGTGCTGTCGCGGAGTGCGGCGTTTGTTTTGGTGATTTCGCGTCGCATATATCACAATTTTTTCCGGACAGAAAGTTGTATTTGTTCGATACGTTTGAAGGTTTTCCCGCTGAAGATATAGCTCTCGAAGATAAAAGAAGAAATAAAATCGTTTATAAACGACTTTCAGGCACGCGGTGTAGTCGTTTCCTCGACAGAAGTGGTTCTGCTGAAAATGTTGAATCGCCCAAACGTAGTATTAAAGAAAGGCTATATTCCGGATACTTTTGCGGATATAGAGGAAAAGGAATTTGTATTCGTTAATTTGGATATGGATTTGTATGCTCCGACTCTTGCCGCGTTAAGGTTTTTCAAGGACAAGATGACGAAACGCGCTGTTATTATTGTTCATGATTACTTTAACAAATTACTGACAGGGGTTAAAAAAGCCGTTAAAGAATTCGCGGAGGAAGCAGATATCTCGTTAATCCCTATCGGCGACAGCTACTCAATCGCGGTAATTCAAAATTTTTAGGAGGAAATAAATATGTCGTCAGTAATTTTTTACGGCGCGGGGCAAAACGCACGTGATAACTACGATAAATGGATTCTGAAAGGACTAAATCCCGTTTGTTTCGCCGATTCTAATATTTCAAAACACCACACTCTTTTCGGGAACTCGGGTGTAGAAATACTATCCCTTTTAGAAGCTATCGCGAAATACGCGGATTATGAGTTATACGTTACCGTTTCAACTGAGAAAGTGGCAAGCGTGTATCGTTATTTGCGGCAAGCGGGAGTTCCGACTTCTAAAATAAGACATTGCGATTTTCCAGATAAAACCGTTGCGGACTTGCCTTCCGTGCCTGTTTCGGAGGAACATATCTACCAGAAATTATTTCAGGTATTTCAAGCGTTACAGGACGATATGTCAAGGGATTTATTTTTAGGAAGACTAGAATACAGCTTGACACTCAAACAAACGGGCTTATACCGCGCTATGGCAAGCGAGGATTACCATAAGTGGCTTCAAACGAAAAAAAACTACTCTCAGCTATTCGGCGGTTTGAGCAGTATGTGGAAAATTATTAAAGAGAATTTACCAGTTCAAAGAAATCGACTGTACTTGCTAGGGATAGAAGACGATGAATACAATTGGGTTGTAACGCGTTTTTTACAAGCGATACCTGGTTTGAATATTCGTATCGAAGGTTGTTTTATGCCGTTTTCAGTAAATAAACCGTTGGAATTTATGGGATTACCTGTCCTGTCTGAAGAAGAGATTTTTCTAAACCTCACGCCGAATGATAGAATTATTATCGGAACGGCAGTTTGGACAAGTCTTTCTAAAGAGTTCGCGGAAAAACATAAGCAATATTCGGATATTCTTGCGCCGATTGCGGATTCGGCTTTTCCGCAGTATTTTGAGGACGATTTTCTCTCCCGCGAAGAACACGAAATTTTTGTCGATGTGGGAGTGTTGGACTTCCGCAGCAGTATTGATTTTGTCAAATGGGCTAAGAACTATGACAAAATCTATGCTTTTGAACCCGCGCCGGATTGCTACGCCAAGTCAGCGCAAGCTTTGCGCAACGCGCCTGAACTTGATGAAAGTAAGGTAGAATTAGTAAACAAGGGACTTGGAAGCAGTAACACGTTTTTGCCGTTTCCCGTGGAATATCACGGCGGCGGAGATTATGCTGGAGTTGATACCGTTGATGTTTCGGTCGTCACGCTGGATTCTTTCCTTGACGGCCGCCCAGTTACGTTTGTGAAAATGGACGTTGAAGGTGCGGAGATGGAGGTTTTGCTCGGAATGGAGATGACGATAAAAACGTACAAGCCAAAGCTGGCGGTATGCATATATCACAAACACGAAGATTTGACTGAAATCTCCTCCTACCTGATTGGATTGGTTCCCGAGTACAAGTTTCACATACGGCACTATAATTCAAACGAGACCGAAGAAGTTTTGTTTTGCACGATATAAATGGAGCGGTTAAACCTATGAAAATTTCAAATACTATAATAAAGTCATTACTGGCAAAATTACCTAATCAAGAGGTTGTTTTCTACGGTGCGGGCGAAAATATGAAGGCGATTTTAAGGGCTTATAGAGAGTGCGGGTTGAACTTTGATTATACGATTTGGGATATTAACGCGCAAAACATTTTGACTGTACAAGGCGAAAGGGTCAGTAAACCCGATTTAGAGACTGTCGTTAGGGGTAAAACAGCCGTAATAACCATCGGCGAACCTTTTATAAACTTCACCGTTAGCCGCAGACTTGCGTTACTGGGATATAATGTGATTAACGCCCCGAAGGAACTTTCGGAAACTGCGGGGGGGGGGGTATCCCTGTGAATTTTCAGAAGAAGAACGCGACTTGATTGATATGGTATACGATTCTAAACTCACGCTCGTAAGCCGCGAAAGCCTGTTCGCTACTCTTACCGCCTGCAAGCACGCCGCGCAGGCGAACATTGAGGGGGATTTCGTCGAGTGCGGCGTGTGGCGAGGCGGAAACGCCATTCTAGCCGCGCTTACGTTTCAGTTGCAAAAGTGTGATAAAAAAGTCTATTGCTTTGATACGTTCCAAGGTTTTAGGGGGCTTGAGGCAGGCGACAAAGATGGTTTTGCGCAACAAACCGAAACTGACAAAGAATTATACGCGTCTTATTGGAGCGAACTTGACGAAACGGCGTTTAACCCTGAAACAGCTGGGGTTTCGCTGGAAGATGTTCGGGAGTCGTTTGCTTTATGCGGTGTAAATCCTGAAAAAGTCGTCTTCGTCAAAGGCAACGTAATGAAAACTCTTGACGGGTCTGATGTCCCAAGACATATTAGTGTTTTGCGTTTAGATACGGATTGGTATGAATCCACAAGAAAAGAACTGGAAGTCTTGTACCCGCGAGTTTCTGTAGGTGGTGTTTTAATTGTTGACGATTATGGTGCGCATCAGGGGAGTCGTACCGCGACTGACGAATACTTTAACAAGGTTGCGCGTCCGATGCTGCAATATACCGACTGGCACGCGAGATTAGGTGTAAAAACTAAGGAGGATTAATTATATTGGAGGAATTGAGAATAATTGAGAGCTCCCTGAATGAGATTGAGAAGACCTTTGCAAAGGTTATCTATCCGCGAAGCGTTGTAATTGAGGTGTCGTCAAGGTGTAACCTGAACTGCGTTCAGTGTGCGCAAAACGAGATTTCACGTCCGAAATCCGATATGAGTTTGTCCTTATTCAAAAAAATAATTGACGATGTCGCCTTGAATTCTCCCGACAGTAATGTATGGCTATCGAATTACGGCGAACCGTTAATTATCGGCGAACAAATAGCGGATATGCTTTACTACGCGAGAGATAAAGGTATCAGAAATACCTATATGAACACGAACGGCGTACTTTTGAACGGGCGAATGAGGGAAATCTTGATGGACGGGGATTTGGCGCATCTGATTGTCGGCATTGACGGCTTATCGGCGGACGTTTATGAATCTATCAGGATAGGGGCGAAACGTGAAGAGGTCTACAACAATGTACTGGAACTCAAACGCGAAATGCAAAAACGCGGGGTTATCCGTCCGCGCATAGAGGCTCAGTTTATTGTGATGAAGGAAAATGAACACGAATTAGAGGAATACCGAGAATTTTGGGCGGACGCGGGTATCGCCGTTCGTGTTCGCGGCAGAATAACGTGGGCGGGGAAGGTGTCTGGCGGCAGAAAGTTTAACGCCGATATAGAACGCATCGCTTGCGGTAACACATTTTCGACAATGCATATTACACAAAGCGGATTGGTTACGGCTTGTGGAAACGACACCGACGCGCAGTTCGTTATCGGAGACTTAACAAAAGAAAACATCAAAAATATCTGGCGAAAGAAAAACGAGAAATTTGTTGAGTTACAGTTATCTCACCGTTTTGACGAATTGCCCGAGTATTGCCGTAATTGCGTGGATTGGCAGGCAATCGGAACACTTGATTACGATGAACGCGGTGAGCGTTATTTCAGAGAATACAAACTTATCAATAAAGAGGAGTCCAATAATGGATAAACTGAAAAAAATTGCCGACAGCTTTGACTCTATCGAAAAGCAGATGAGGGAAATCTGTCACTTACGCAATGTGTTGGTGGAACTTACCGCGTTCTGCAATTTGAATTGCGTGCAGTGCGCAAACGACAAGATTACACGCGAGCGCGGATATATGGACTGGGAGTTATATACCAAGATAGCAGATGAGCTTGCGGAGAAATACCCGAAGACGAATCTCTGGTATGGCGTGTATGGCGAACCTTTGCTGGTTGGCGCGGAGAAGATTCGTGAAATTGTGCGGTACGCGGACGAACGCGGACTCACCACATGGATGACAACTAATGGTGTGTTGCTTTCGGACGAAGTTTGCGACGCGCTTATTGACGCGGGTTTAGACAACATAACCATCGCGGTTGACGGTTTCTCGGCTGGTGTTTACGAATCAATCCGTGTAGGAGCTAAGCGTGACAAAGTTTACGCGAACGTGCTTCATCTGCGCGACAAAGTTAAAGCAAAAGGCTCAAAAATGTACATAGATGTTCAGTTGATTGAAATGGACGAAAATAAAAACGAGATTAAGGATTTTTTGAAGTTCTGGGCGGATAGCCGTATACCCGTAAGGATACGCGGACGTATGACATGGGCTGGAAATATTGAACTTGGTGCTAATATCGACAAACAGAAAGACAGGATTGCCTGCGGATTTACATTTTCGCAGTTGTGTATTTTGTGGGACGGCAAAGTTGTAAGTTGCGCAAACGATATTAACGCTATGTGTGTATTGGGCGATGCAAGTAAAAACACGCTTGGGAATATTTGGGAAGACAAACTCGCGGCGTTTACGCGTATTCACTTTGAGCATAACTTTGACAAATTACCCGAGCATTGCCGTAACTGTTTCGACTGGCAGGTAATCGGGACTGACGACTACGACGAAAACGGAAAACCGTTTAACAAGGAGTATAAGTGATGTGTGATGTAAAACCGAATGTTATCGAGGAGTACACCGCGTATTATACCAAAAAAAACTATACTCAAATTTATCCGTCAGAATGGGTTGTGCGGACGTTCCTGGCGGATTATCCGCGCCTTAATATGAAAAAGCCGCAGACGGGAGATGTTGTAATTGACGTGAGCTGCGGCGATGGAAGAAATTTACTGTTTCTGGCGCGTCAGGGCTATAAAGCGTTCGGGACTGAAATATCTTCGGAGATTGCGGCGGCGGCTAAAGAACGTGTTTTTAATAATGGTTTTAACGCTGAGGTTCGTGTGGGCAATAACACAAACCTTCCTTTCGGGGATAGTTTCGCCGACTATGCGCTGGCTGCCTACTGTATGTATTACTGTAATTCGGGCGACACCTTCGCGGCTATATCCGCCGAATACGCAAGGGTGATAAAGCCCGGAGGCTATATCATCGCCGCCGTTTTGTCGGCGGATTCGCCTCTTGTGTCAAAAAGTGAGTGCGTTTCTGATTGTTTGTACGTAGTACGCAAAGACGAATACGGTCTGCGTAACGGTTATAGGTTGTTTGCCGCTAGTGACGAGAAGGACGTGACTGACGCAATGGGGAAATTCTTCACAGATTTTTCTTTCGGGCGTGAGATAAATGATTTTTATGGATTTGAAAACAATCTCTATTGGGTTACCGCAAGGAGAATATAAATATGAGCGAAAAAGAAATTTTGAAGAAACTCAATGAAATAATTGCGGACATAACAGAGAAAAGCAAGACCGAATATCACGAATCAACCGCGTGGTCGGATATTCCGAATTTTGACAGTGTACGCAAAATAATGCTTTTAGCGGAAGCTGAAGACAGCTTTGGCATAACCTTCCCAACGGACAGATTTGCCGATATTAAAACCATAGGCGAAATCGTCGAACTGATTAAAAACGGAGGAAGATAAAAGATGAAAAAGAAAGCGGTAGTTTTCGGTTTGCATAATTTCGCGCAAATTTTCTACTTGCATTATAAATCAAGTTATGAGGCAATAAAAAATATGCCAGAAATATGCGCCTTTACTGTAGACAGCGAATATAAAACAAAAGATACTTTTTGCGGTTTGCCAGTTTGTGAATTTGAAAATTTGGTTTCTGAATTTCCGCCGGACGTTTATAGTATGTTTATACTTATCGGATACAAGAAAATGAATCAAAACAGAAAAGAAACTTTTGGGCGAGTTACTAATTTAGGCTATGAACTCCCGAATTTTATACATCCGACAGCGAATCTTTTTGCCGATGACGTGGGTGACGGCAATATACTTTTTCCAGGAGCTATGATTGACCTTTGTGCCGTGGTGGGTGACGGAAATATTATGATTAGCGGCTCCTCATTTGGACATCACGGGGAGTTGGGTAATTATAACTATTTTGCCTCTAACGCGACTGTTGCCGGACACACAAAAATTGAAGACTGTTGCTATTTAGGTTTAAACAGCAGTATTACTAACAAAATTGAACTGGGAAGCAAAACCTACGTGGCGGCGGGTGTAACTTTGTCCGAAAGCACAAAAGAAGGAACGGTGGTATTGCCGTATCATAAAGCTACAATTTTGGAAGGAAAATCTCATTTAGTGGAGTTTTGATATTATGATTGCTGTTTTATCAAATATAGGGACGGATTCGCTGAAAATTCGATTGACAAAAACCAAAAAAGAGCTGTATATTCCGGACGGATATAATGTGTGGTTAAGCGAAATTTCCGATTTGTCTTCGGAGTTTTACAACCTGCCTATTTCTGATTGTTTTGTATTATTGCACGGAAGTGCCTTCGATAAAGAATTATATGAAATCTCAGCTAAATATCTGGAGACGGCAATTTCGCGGCGGTCTGATTGTCGTTTCTACATCTCCGATATCGACATTCCCTTTGAATACTCTGGTAACGACAAGAATACATTGTTGCCTGTCGCGCAAGAATATGAATGGTATTTGTTCATAAGCAAAATATGTAAAGAGTTTCAAAACGCTCGGATATTTCAATTAAAGGAACTAATAACAGCAGCGGGACGGGACAAATGTATTTCCGCTAAACTGAATTATATAAGCGGAAATCCATTCACACCAATGTTTGAGAAAATTATCATATCCGAGATTGAGCGTGAAATATCGATGATAGCAAGGAAAAAATGCCTTGTTTTGGATATGGATAACACGTTATGGGGCGGGGTAATTGGTGAAGTAGGCTATAACGGAATCCTGCTGGCTGAAACAGGAATCGGCGCGGCGTATTACGATTTCCAAAAAAAGATAAAACTACTCAAGGAAACGGGTACCGTATTGGCGATATGTTCTAAGAATAACGAAGAAGACGCGCTTTTGGCGTTTGATAACCGCTCTATGTTTTTGAAACGAGATGATTTTGTTATTATTAAAGCTAACTGGAAAAGTAAATCGGAAAATATTAAGCAGATTGCTGAGGAACTGAACATAGGGCTTGATTCAATAGTTTTTGTTGACGACAATCGTATTGAGAGAGAAGAGGTCAAAATCAACATACCTGCTATTTGCGTTGCGGATTTCCCGAACGACATAAGTGGTTTACCAAAGTTCGCCGATGAACTGTATAGAAATTACTTTTATGTTGCCGAGTTGACCGCTGAAGACAAGAACAAAACACGTTTATACGCTGAAAATATAAAAAGAGATATTACGCGTTCTGAATTTAACAGGCTTGACGATTTTGTTGAAAGTTTGAAAATCGAGCTCATAATTCGGAAAGCGTGTCAAAATGATGTGAATAGAATATATCAGCTCGTAACAAAAACAAACCAGTTCAACTCAACGGTACAAAGATACTCCGAAGACGAAATAGAGGGATTTCTTAATGAACCAGCATTTCAGACCTATGTCGGACGCGCGTCGGACAAGTTTGGCGGATATGGTGATATTATAATAGCTTTGGTAAGGACGGACGGCGGCAACGCCAAAATAGAAACCTTTCTTATGAGTTGCCGAGCTATGGGGAGAAGTATCGAATCAGCTTTCCTGTCTGAAATAGTGCGTCAATTAAATATTCAGGGTTATCAAAACATTACATTTGCGTATATTCCAACGAAAAAAAACGCGGTTTGCCGAGAATTCTTGCGTAAATATGGTGCGGAGTCGCTGGGTTCTGATGAGTTCGGAGAACTATACTCTGTTAAGGCTTTGTTTGAAAAAAAATATGTCGAGGTGAAATTCGAGTGAAAAGAGTCGCTGTACTACAGTCTAATTATATTCCGTGGAAAGGTTATTTTGATATTATTCACGACGTAGATTTGTTTATATTTCATGACGATTTACAGTATACAAAAGATGACTGGCGCAATCGGAATAAGATTAAAACCGAGAATGGACTTATGTGGCTGAGCGTACCTGTCGGACGAGATGAACATAGACTGATATGTGATGTAAAAATAAGCGATTTCAGCTGGCAAAAGAAACATTATGAAAATATTCGCCGCTGCTATGCGAAAGCACCGTGTTTTAGTTATGCGGAACAACTCCTTCGTAATATTTATTTGGAGAAGCGATGGGATAACTTGTCCGTTATGAATCGAAATATAATAGAGAGAGTATCGGAATTATTGGGAATCCAGACACAATTCGCAGACAGCCGCGATTTCCGTACGTATGGAGCTAAACAGGAAAAACTACTAAGCTTGCTCATAGAAGCAAAGGCGGATTTGTATATTTCTGGACCTGCCGCTAAAAACTACATTACAGAAAGTGAATTTGAAAAGGCGAATATCAAACTTATTTATAAAAATTACGCTGATTACCCCGAGTATAAGCAATGTTACGGCGTTTTTGAACATAAAGTGTCTGTGCTTGACCTGTTGATGAATGAAGGTGAAAAATCATCGGGTTATATTTGGGGGTTTCGCGGACAATAACTTATTCTGACGTTCCTATCTGGTAGTATTCAAAGCCTCGTTGTTTCATTTTTTTTGCTTCATATTGGTTGCGTCCGTCAAATACTATGGGGTTTTTCATAAGTTGCTTAAGTTTTTGGAAGTCGGGGTTTATGAACTCTTTCCACTCGGTGACGAGAATCATCGCGTCGGCGTCTTTAAGAGCTTCGTATTTGTCATCGGCGTAGGATACGCGTTCGTTGCCGTTTAGGTATCTCTCCCTTGCCTCTGTGACGGCTTGCGGGTCGTAGGCGGTTATACGCGCCCCCCTTGACGTTAAATCCTGTATGGTAACGATTGAGGGGGCGCAGCGGCAATCGTCAGTACCGGGCTTAAAC
The DNA here is from genome assembly GCA_025997155.1 of Clostridia bacterium. Lineage (GTDB taxonomy): Bacteria > Bacillota > Clostridia > Lachnospirales > WQUN01 > BNUF01. The sequence goes on along the minus strand of BNUF01000001.1, from coordinate 24,923 downwards.
GAAAGTCCCCAAACCGCGAAGGTGTAACCTGAAAGGTCGCCGCCGAATCGTTTTACTATCTTTTCGGTGAGCACGTGTTTTTGGTCGTCGTTCACCTTATTGACCGCCGACATGATTCGGGCTTGCGTGCCGTATTCCCGCGCAAGGTGGATAAGGGCGGAGATATCTTTCGGAAAACAGCTTCCGCCGTATCCGCACCCAGGGTATATAAACTGGAAACCTATGCGGCTGTCGCTGCCGATACCCATACGGACGCGGTTTACATCCGCCCCCACTTTTTCGCAGATACCCGCGATTTCGCTCATAAATGAAATTTTTGTCGCAAGCATCGCGTTGGCGGCGTATTTTGTCATCTCTGCGCTTGTTACGTCCATTGTTATAAAGTTCTCGTTGTTTCGCACAAAAGGCACGTACAGTTCATGGAAAACGCCTGTAACCTCGTCGTTGTCCGTCCCGATTATGACGCGGTCGGGACGCATACAATCGGAAACCGCGCTTCCCTCCTTGAGAAATTCGGGTATGGAAACCACGTCAAAGGTTATGTCTGAATTTCGCGCGTCAAGTTCGTTTTGGATTGTTTCGCGGACTTTGCTCGCCGTACCCACGGGTACGGTAGATTTGTCGGCAATATATGTGTGGCGGTTAATAAACTGTCCGAGTTGTTTCGCGACAGATAAAACGTACCGCAAATCCGCGCTTCCGTCCTCGTTCATCGGAGTTCCGACGGCAATAAAACAAACCTCACAGTATCCTAGTGCCGTCTCCAGTGAGGTTGTAAAGTGTAACCGCCCTTTTGCTTGATTTTCCTTGACCATTACGGAAAGTCCGGGTTCAAAAATCGGGATAATCCCTTTTTTAAGGTTCTCTATTTTTTTTAAGTCAATATCGACGCACCAAACGTCATTTCCGTATTCAGAAAAGCAAGCTCCCGTAACAAGCCCTACATAGCCAGTTCCAACAACCGCTATATTCATAAGAGAGCCTCCTGAATATTATACTTTATGGAGGTGAGGGGAATCGAACCCCTGTCCGAAGACCCACCCCGTCAAACTTCTCCTATCACAGTCAATTCTTGACATTCCCCGCGCGCCGCGGGGATTGACAACCGCGGCGCGAAAGTAGCCTTAAATCTTTTTACGCGCCAAGGCAAACGCGCAAAAGTTCGCTATCTAGTCGGCGGAGTTACCCCGCGCGGTAGCAAACGCGGGAACTCCGAGCGCAGCTTACGCTGCTGCTAATTCGTAATAATCGTTGTCGTTTATATTAAACGGTTGGGCTTTTAACGTAGACTCCCGCTACGGATAGCTATCTGGCGAGCCGATATCCCCGTCGAACCCATTGCACCCCCGAGGGTAAAGTGTTTCGCCTATTATATCACAGTAGCCAAACGTAAGCAAGGCGCGGAGCGATATTTTTTATAAATTTGATAATCACTCGCGTTTGTGTTAAAATAGTCAACATAATCAAGAGAGGCAGGGCGTAAAATGGACAATACAAACGATAATATAAATATATTTGTAAGCAGACTTTTAAGAAAAAGAAAATGGACAGGCTCAGAACTTGGAAAAGCCTATATATACAGTCTTATAGACGATTACAGAAAAACCTTGTCAGGAGAGCTTTCGCCCGAACCTATAATAAATCCCGCCCGTTTTCAAAAAATGCTGGATACTCTTGATAATATTGACGAAATATGCATAAAAAATCGGTATATAGGTATAAACAACTGGCTGATGCAGTACAGCGGTTTGGCTAACGCGCATCTGTACCGTCTCAAAGGCAACATAGACTTTTTCACCTCCCTGCTCGATGCCTCGTATGAAATCGGGAAACAAATAAAAGAAAACCAAGGCGACATAAAAGTTCTTGAGATTCTTAATAACCTAAACACTTCCATAGGTCTTGAAAAATTTTCCAAAAATTACGAAAGCTTAAGCGAACGTTTTGAAGCCATACAAGAAGACATATATTTTATAAAAGGCTACAATACCGCAATCTCACTTATTGCCGAAAAAATAGACTGCAAGGAGTTTGAGATATTTTTTGTCGAGCCTGAATACGTAACCGAACTGATAGACGAATACAACGACAGGAGCTATAAAATTGCGTCCGACCTTTTTAATGCTATCGAATTTGAAAAAATAGAAATTCCCCCCGAAAACATTAAAGAGGCAAAGACCCTGCTTGACAACAACCTTCAGGCGTTTGAACAACAAGACGGAGTTTTCGCCGATTTACTCACCATACGACCATAGTAGGGGGAGCGGATATGAAAAAAGGCGCGGAAATAACCTCAAAAAAGCAGCGTCTCCCCCAGATAAACGAGACGGAGGCGAAGTACAGCCCGATGCTTAACGGCAACGCGACAAACAAGGTCACGAAAATAAGCGAAAAAAAGAATCCCGCGCGCCTTGACGCGTACACAGGCGCGGCGACTTTCACGGACAGCGACTTCAGCCTGATAATACAAAAGTACACGCAGCTGTCGTGCGGGTTTCGGACGTCGACAAAAAAACTCCTTGACGCGCTTACGATACGGCTTTCGGAACAAAACCACTACAAGGGCGGCGGCGAACCCAACCTTAACGCCGTTATATCTCTTGAGAAATATATGTCGCTTTGCGGCAAACCTCTTACAAAATCCTCGATAGATAAAACAAGAAAAATCGTCAAGGAAGATTTAGAAATTTTATTTAATATGTCAATTGATTTCAGCGATAAAATAAACGGAAAAACCGCGCATTTCACTCAAATGAGGATTTTGCAAGCTATTGGAATGAAAAACGGGGATATAGCCGTAACCTTTTCGACCCAGTTAGCGAATTATCTTATAAACTCATATATTATGCAGTATCCAATCGCGTTGTTTCGCCTTGACACAAGAAACGCCAACGTATATTCTATGGGCAAAAAACTGGCGTTACACGCAAGTATCGAGAACAACCGAAAAAGAAATACCTTCGACATAATAAGTGTAAAATCCTTAATGCAAGACGCTCCCGAAATCCCTTCTTTCGAGGAGGTTATGAACGCGGACAGGCATCTTGAACTTCGAATCATAACTCCTTTTGAAAAAACTCTTAACTTGCTTATGGAAAATAATATAATTTTTGAATGGCATTATTGCAACGCCAAAAAAGAAGTTCTTACGGACGAACAGCTAAAAAAAATGGACTACAAAGTATTTATAAAACTCTATATAACATTCACTATGTCGAACTATCCGAGTAATGTCCGCTAATTCCTATTAGCGGACTCTTGTGACATACTCCCACCGCCTAAGAGGCGGGGGCTTCTCGCTCAAGTAGTCTAATGACCACAGTATCAACGAGCTAACCCCGTGTGTCCCACGGTTATTTTAAGAATTAATCTGCGGCAAGAATCCTAATTGCTTCATTTTTGATATTTATTGCTGCGTTTACATCGCGGTTCATTACGTTACCGCAATCACAGACATACACGCATTCAGAGAGAAGTAACTCATCTTTTTTCGCTCCGCAAACTGAACAAGTTTTACTTGACGGAAACCATTTATCCACTTTTATAAGCTGTTTCCCTTGTTCCGCAAGTTTGTATGTCAAAAAAGACGTGAACATACCCCACGCGTTATCGTTTACGGACTTACCAAAGTTTAGGGATTTTTGCATAGCTTTCATATTCAAGTCCTCTATTGCGACACAAGATACGGCATTGGTTATCTGCCGTGAATGTTTATGCAAGAAGTCCTTGCGTTGGTTCGCTATGCGTTCGTGAAATTTCGCTATTTTACGCCTTTGTTTATAATAGTTGTTGCTATATTTTACCATTTTAGATAATGCGCGTTGCATACGCCCCAACTTTTCTAATGCTCGTCTGTAATATCTCGGATAATCAGCGTGTTCTCCGTTGCTGTCTATATATAACTCGGACATAGAGAAGTCTAAACCTAAAACATTACTAGCCTTTTCAGGTTGGATATCCTCGTTATATTCATATAATACAGATGCATAATACTTCCCTGAAGCGTTTTGACTTACGGTCACGGATTTAAGAATGTATCCGCTGGGTATATTACGGTGTTGTTTTATCCGTAATTTGCCTATTTTTGGAAGTACAAGGAATTTTCCGTCTATTCGGATATTATTATTAACGCAATTTGTAGTGTAGGATTTCCTGTCGTTTTTCTTGTTTTTGAATTTTGGAAAACCTACTTTTTTATCCCGAAAGAAGTTTTTATATGCTTTGTCAAGGTTTAGCTGTTCGTTGCAAAGAGCGAGAGAGTCAACCTCTTTTAACCACTCAAAATCCGCTTTATATTTAGCGGGAGTAATGTTTAAGGTCTTTTCTGTTTCCTTGTAATAAGCTATCTTTTCCGAAAGCATTTTGTTATAGATAAACCTGCAACAACCAAAAGTTTTTCCAAATAATATTCTTTGCGCTAAATTAGGGTATATCCTAAACTTGTATGCCTTATTCATTTTTCACCCTGATTTTCTATATATTTACGAATGACATCAATCGGTACGCCTCCTGTTGTAAGCAGACAAAAACTCGAACTCCAAAAATACTCTTTCCATAACTTCTTGCGTATTTGAGGAAATTCTTTTTTAAGTAGTCGGCTTGACGCACTCTTGTAAGCGTTAAGAAATTTACTCATTTCTGTGTTTGGGTGTGTGCGAAAAAGTATATGTACGTGGTCTTTATCGTGATTCCACTCTTGCAATGTTATATGGTAGTTGGGAGCTATGTACTCAAATATTTCTTTTGCGCGATTAGATATTTCTTCATCAAATACTTGACGGCGATATTTCACCACTAACACGAGATGATAGCAGAGCAAAAACACTGAATGAGCGTTACTATCTAAATCCATTATAATCACAACCCTACTCTAAATTCGTCTGAATATAGAGTAATACAATATGACCAAAAAGTCAAGAGAAAAAGTCAAGACCGTGACAATTCATCCCTCCGCCTAAGAGGCGGGGGACTTCTTGACACCTAAGATTAGTTTGACAATGTATGTGTATATCTGTATAATCATATGTGTATAATAATAACTGTATACACATATACACATACATATATGGAGTGTGAGATAATGTCTAAAAAACGAGTTTTTATAGAAAACCCCGCGCTATCATACCTAAGCGACCCGAATGAGAAAAAGGAAATCCCCGCGCAAACCGCCTTTAACACGGTTTTTGACGAATCCAAGGAGGAACGCAAACAGTCCGTCTCAAATCCGAATCTCACGTACAAGGAGGCACTTTTGCAATTCGAGCCTCGGAGCAAACGGTTGCAATGTCTTATACAGCCTTCTTTGTATGAAAACCTGCAAAAAATCGCTACAAAACACGGTATCTCGATAAACGAACTCATACACCGCACTTTGGCGAATTTTATCAAGAGCGAGAAGTGTCCTTGACGATTTCATCGGCGAGGGACTTGAAATCGGCGGCGGCGTTGCTCCTCGGGGAATGTGAGAAAATGTCTTCCCTTGCCCCCTGCGCCTCCTTTACAGAAATATTTTCCCTTATATATGTATCGTATACCTTTGTGCCGAGTTTGCCAGCAGTCTGGCGAAGAAGTTTAGCTATTTCCTGATTTATTATGGCGCGGGCGTTGTATCTTGTGATGACAAGCCCCAGGAAAGACAATTCCTTGTTCGTGTGAGTCTGTACCGCCGAAAACGTCGCGGAAAACTGCCCAAGCGCCTGAAGCGACAAAATATCCGCCTGAACGGGCACAATAACCCCGTTTGCCGCCGTGAGCGCGTTTATCGAGAGTATCCCGAGAGAGGGCGGGCAGTCTATCAAAATATAGTCATACGCGTCCGAAACGGGAAGCAACGCCTCTTTGAGCCTGAATTCCTTGTTTGCGCCGCGAAGCAACCCGTCCGCCGCAAGCGACGGGTTTGCGGAAATTATATCTCCTTGTTGTGTCTTTTGGATTAAATTCGCTATATTTCCTTTTTTTGTAAAAATATCCGCGATTCCCGCGTTGCCTGTGTCCGCGTTTGTTATATACGTCAGATTTCCTTGAGGGTCAACGTCAACAAGCAATGTGCTTAATTTTTTTTTGCGAAACGCCGAAGCTACGCCGCAACAGGTGGTTGTCTTCCCGACACCGCCTTTTTGATTTATAAACGCCAGTATTTTTGCCATATTCTTCTCCGCCTTATATGTATATGTAGTTGTGTATGGGTATATGTGTATACTGATATGTGTATACTGATATGTGTATACACATATCAGCCGAATAGCGCGGAGGCGACAACAGCCGCCGTATGGTTATCCGCCCGTTTCAGAGCGTGGGTATAAATCTGTGTCGTCGTGATTTTGGTATGTCTCAAATGCTCCTGAACCCGTTCAAGCGATACCCCCGCGAGAATCGCCTGTGTCGCGCAGGTATGCCGCAGACTGTGTGCCGTGAGTCTTGAGTCGTCGTATCCCGCGAATACCAGACGTTCTTTTATGATACGGCTTACGCTCCTTGCCTTAAGCCGTTCGCCTTTATTTTTTTTGGCGACGCTTATAAACAAGGCTTGTCCTTTTTCTTTTTTTGGAATTTTCGCCAAATATTCCCTTATAGCGTTTTCCACGCTTTCGGCGATTTCAATGTCGATTTTCTCATCTTTGCCCTTGCCCTGAACAAAAAGTCTTATAGAATTTCCAACTGTGCGAAAATCCGCAATATCCGCCCTAACTACCTCAATTACCCTAAGCCCCCCGCTTATCATCAAAAGAAGTATTGCGTAGTCCCTAGCTCCCTTAAGAGTCGTCCTGTCGATTCCCGAAACTACCGCCTGAACCTGCGAAATCGTCAAAGGGTCTTTTTTATGCGTGCCGTCAATTTTAGCTCCCTTTATATGCGCCGCGACATTTTTATAAATTCCTTCCGCCTCCGTCCACTTAAAAAAAAGTCTCACGACGGTTACATAATTTTGCACGGTAGCGGGTTTTGTCCTTGTTTTAAGTTCGTCGCGGTATGCCAGTATGTCGGAGCGTTCGGGCTTTGTTATACCGTTTTTTGTAAGCCATACAAAAAATTGCCTAAGCGCCCTTGTGTATGTCTCGACGGTTTTGGGCTTCGCGTCTAGAAACGCGATAAAACGGGAGTGTAAGTCGTCCGTTATGTGTATGTGTATATCATTATGTGTATATACGTCTGTGTATGTACTCATACATATATAGTCCTTTCGCCGCTCTAACGCTTTTCTTTAAGAAATTCCTCGTATGCGTCACATATTTCTTCCGTCTCGCCAAAAGCGACTTGGCAACCGTGATTTAGCCAAAGAACTTTGTTGCACATTTTGCGTATCTGTTCAAGGGAGTGAGAGACAAGGATTGTCGCGACTCCGTTTCCAATTATTTCCTGCATTTTGTTTTCGCTTTTTTCGCGGAAAGCTCCGTCGCCCACGGAAAGGACTTCATCGAGTATCAGTATTTCGGGTTCGACAAGGCACGAGATTGAGAACGCGATTCTTGACTTCATTCCCGAGGAAAGAGTTCTGAAGTATCTGTTTTCAAATCCCCGAAGTTCCGCGAAATCTATGATTTCTTCGTATTTTTGATTTATGAAGTCTCTGGTATATCCGAGCATTGCCCCGCGAAGATACACGTTTTCTTTGACGGTCAACTCGTTGTCGAATCCCGACCCCAGCTCAAGAAGGGCGGCGATTTTACCGTTTACCCCGATTGTACCCATGCTTGGACGCATAATTTGTGTGATGACTTTGAGAAGCGTCGATTTTCCCGCGCCGTTAGTCCCGACGATACCGAGAAAATCCCCGCGTTCCATAGAAAAAGTAACGTCGTTGACCGCAAAAAATTCCTGAATGTTATAATCACACCTGAGTTTTTTTATTACAAAGTCCTTGAGTCCGATTTCTTTTAAGTCGCCTATTATATATTTAACCGATACGTTTCTTGCGTCGATTACGATTTCAGCCATTTTTCACCCGCTAAAGTTTTTTGTAGATTAACGCGCCGATTAGAAGAACGACTGCCGCGCATCCGAATGCAAGCAGATGAAACCCGAGCGACGGCACTGTATCGTTATAATAACAATTTGTGTCAATTATACTATAAAAAACAGATTGCCGCAACCACGGCAATCTGTGTGACGTGCATCGAGAAAAGCGTCTATTTCCCGGGCTCCAATCTCTGAAATAGTATAAATTATAATGAGCATAAGCCCGTTATTTCAAAAACTCCTCAACAATATAACGCGGTCTTTGTTTTGTTTCAAGGTAAATTTTGCCGACATACTCTCCGACAATCCCCATAAAAAACATATTAAGCCCGCTCAGTATAGATATCGCACACATAAGGCTCGCCCAACCGTTGGTGGAGATTCCCGAAAAGTAGGAGTAGAGAGCGTATATAAGCATTGCTATACCGAACAAAAAGGACAGTCCGCCGAATACCGACACTAATTTAAGCGGTTTCAAGCTAAAAGAAGTAACACCGTCAAAAGCTAAGGACAGCATTTTTTTAAGCGGATATTTACTCTCCCCCGCGAAACGTTCGGCGCGTTCATAGTAAACGACGTCGCTTTTGAAACCAATCAAGGGTATTATTCCGCGCAGGAACAGATTAACCTCGTGATAATCTTCAAGGGCGTTTACAACGCGTTTTGTCATAAGCCGATAGTCCGCGTGGTTGAATACGATGTCAACGCCCAGAAGTTTCATAACCTTATAAAACCCCTCCGCCGTAAACCGCTTAAAAAATGTGTCCGTTTTTCGCGCGCTCCGAACGCCGTAAACAATGTCAGCCCCTTCGTTTGCTTTGCCGACCATTTCGTCAAGGGCGTTAATGTCGTCCTGCAAGTCCGCGTCCATTGTGATTATGTAGTCGGCGTAGGTTTTGGCAGTCATCATTCCCGCCAGTATCGCGTTTTGGTGTCCTCGGTTGCGCGAAAGATTTACGCCGGCAAAATATTCGCCGTTATGAAAAAGGTCGGTAATTATTTCCCACGTTTTATCTTTTGAGCCGTCATTAACAAAACAAACGCGGCTCTCCCCCGAAACAGCTCCCTCTTTGATTAGCGACATCAATTTTTCTTTTACGCGAGAGGCGGTTTCGCGCAAAACTTCTTCTTCGTTATAGCAAGGAACAACCAGATATAAAACCTTATCCATAGTCACACCTCTTTAGACTTATCCCTAAATACAATTTTTTTGCCGAAAATATAATTCAAGACGAGAACGATAATATTTGACGCGCATTTGACGAAAAATTCATACACGGCGTTATGCATATTCGTCAAATCGACTAATAAATACATTATAAAAATATCTGAAAGAAGTGTAATTATCCTCATAGCAAAGAACAAAAAAACTTCTTTCAAAATCCTGATTTTTCCTCTTGCCGTACTCCTAAACACAAAAACACGGTTCATAATATACGCGAAAGTTACGGAAAAAATCCAAGACGCGACGACGGGGACAGTAGTTTTTTCCGAGTTCATAAAGTGCAGTAAAAGCGCGCGAAAAATATAATAAACGGCAAAAGAAACGGCGGTTGTCGCGACGCCCACAAAAAAATACATAGTAAGTTCACGGTACTCGTTGTAAATATCCCGCCAGTTTTTCGGGTTAATCGCCCTCTTGCACAGCGTCAGGTACTTTTTCATATTTCCCTCTTGTGATAAACTTTTGGTTCTTTGGGCTTAAATTTATACTATTTCACTAAATTTTCTATATTTTTTACATATACGCCCTTTTGTTTGAATAGAGGGTTAGAAACTATCGCGACAAGTTCGTCATGGAGTTTATGTTTTGGGTTGTAAACGTCAAGCTCGAGAAATTCTTCCGTCGTGTAGGTAAAGTTGTTTATTTTGTTGAAACATATCAAATCGACGTTTAGCTTTTTCCCAAGAACTACCATTCCGACCATTTGCCTAAAATTATCTTTTTGTACTACGAAATTAGTTTCAAAATACTGGATTTCGTTGTTTGCGCGTAACCGACCGGCAAGTTCTATATTTTTTGTAAAAACTTCAAAGTTGCCGCCGCGAAGGTATTCAAAAGTTTCTTTTGTGATTCCGTCCATAGATATTGTCAGGCTTACGTTTTTGTATTTGTGTTTTATCTTTTCCCACGTTTCCTCGTTAAAAAGCATACCGTTTGTAAAAAATTTAATCGAGTCACTGGGGTTCTTTTCAAACACGACTTCTCTGTAATACTTGCTGAAAAAAACTTCGCCGTATCCGATGATAAAAGATTCGATATTCGGGAGTTCGCGTATAACCTCGCTGTGGATTAAATCGAGTGTGTCGGGGTTTCCCGGCGGAGTTAGAATTTTTTGTTTTCGGCATGACTTACATTCAAGGTTGCACGAATGGTCATACGAAAGAGCAAGGGTAAATTTTGAAATAGGCAGCAGCGTTTCTTCTTTTCGCGGAACTTTTTCGCCGTCTTGCGCCAAACTGTCTTTGCTTGACATAAAGTTACATCTTGGCGCGCAAAAAACATATGTGTTGTTACGGATACTAAGGACTATTATTTTTGTGTGTACGGAGCGCAAAAGCCCCGAAACGCTGTTGTAACACAAATTTCCCAAAGGCAGGGAAATCATAGCGCAGCAAGCCCGCAGCCAGCCGGAGTTATTGAGGTCGAGAACCTTGCTGTTGTACGAGCATTTTAATTTATATTTAGCGGGAGCTTTGATTGTATTTGTTAAAAGTTCCGAAAGCGCGGGTTTCTTGTGTTCCAAAATCGCCGTTACTTCTTCAAAATTGTAAAACCAAAAATCGTCGCCGAATTCAAGCCCTAAATTTTCTAGGGCGGTTTTGGAAGCGGGAATATTGCTTGCCGTAACGATAAGAACAAATTCGCCGCGCGTTTCTTTTTTGAGTTTGTCTATAGGATACGGCTTTTCATGCGTATGAAAAAGGGAATTTTTCGCGTCCGCGTCTATGAAATAATCAATACGCAAGTTCGGGTTGTTTTGTATCAGCGACTGACACCGTTCGCCGACACCCATAACTATTACCTTTTTCCCTTTAGCTTCTTGGGCAATGTGAAAAGTTTCCGTTTCGTCCACGAGCTTTATAAGGTCTGTTCCGTAAATAAAATCTTTTTCGTAAACGAGTCCCTCGGTTTCAAGGCGTTCCTTCCACTCGTCAACGTCGAAGGAGCATATAACAATAACGCCGTCCGCCGTCTTTTTGTCATACTCCTTAAAATTCAGGTCACTGAAAAAACTCTGTATGTCGTCCTTAAATTTGCCGTTTTCTGTCAAATAAATGTCTTTTTTTAATAATTCAGGATAGCTGTACATAAATTTCTCCTTTCTTGTATTTTCAAGTATAACCTTAAGCAGAATTTTAGTCAATTGCGTTTATCTCGTCGCTGAGTGTCGTTTTTAGCGCGTTTCCGCGTCCCGCGTGCCTGCTTATAGTGAATTCCCCGAATAGCTTTTTCATGTACGCAATGTCCCGCGCAGCCGTCATAAACGGCATATAAGCGTCATGCCCCGATATGTCATACATGAAAGGGTATTTTTTAAAAACGTCTTTATACGTTTTGGCGAAGTCATATATCCCCTCGTGAACCTCTTTGACTATACCGTAATTTTTGGTTTCCTCAACGTCAAAAATAAATTCGCCGTTTTTATCCCACCCCGCGAAAGACGCGTGAGGAGCTTGTGTAAAGATTTCAAAGAAATCGGCATTTTTAGTGAATTTTTTGACGTGGCTGTCGTAAATATCCCTGTTAAGCGCGGACGAGAAGATATACGGAGTAATATTTGCAATGACGTTGAAAGAAGATTCCACATTCCCCGCCACTATTGCATTTACATCTTTCGCAAATTCCCTCAAAATCCGCGACAACCCGATAACGCAAGTTCCGCCCCACCCCACATCGACTATACACACATTTTTATTTTTAACCTGCGAAAAATACTTTTTCGCGAACTCGCGCTGAATTTCGGCTTTTTTTAATATAACGCCGCTGTTTGAATACATAAATTTTTCAAAGTTTTCCATATTTTCAAAAATGATAACGTCCTCCGCCGAAAGGTTAAAATTTTTAAGGTTTGGCAGAATCTCGTCCAAATCGTACGCGCTTAGAATTGAAGATATTTTAGTGTTTTTCACGTGTTTAACATAATTGATAAAACCATATATTCCGGTTGTTAAAGTTTTCATATTAGCGATTCGCGACCAATAAACATACTCGTCATCTATGTCGTCAAACATAAGTCTGAACACTTTTTGGTAAATGTAACCGTCCCGCGCCAAAAAAAGTATCTTGTCTATGCCGTGCCGTTTCGCGTACTCGTGTATAAATCGGCAAAACCCCAAAACGTACAGCCCTCCGCATATATAACCGTATTCATATTGCGGGGAGTATACAAAGCCGTTGTGGATATGGGTGTTTACTATCCCCTTGTACGCCGAGCCCGTCAGAAGGCTCATAGATTCGGCTCGGTAGGCTTTGCCTAATCTGTTTACGTTTTCGTAATAAAAGGCGGTAATACCCAACTTTCGCGGCGCTTTTACATCGGCTAACGGGTTGTCGCCTACGTGGCAAAACTTTGGAAAATCTTTTTGCGCGGCGCGAAACAATTCCCCGCTTGACTTTCCAAAACCGTATTCGCATGAAACATATATCTTATCGGGGTAAAATCCGCATTTTTCAAGCAACGCCCGTATCATACCGGCGGGCAGGTACATATCCGAAATAGCTATGACTTTCCCCTTTATATGCTTAAATACCTCAGTCATATAAGGATTAGGCATAATAAACTCAAGTTCCGTCTCAAACTCCGCCCTCATTCCGTCCTCTCTGTCAATTTTTGTGATTTTCTCGATTTCAGTATAAATATCAAGGAGCGTCGCCTCGTCTTTTTGTTCCCGCGCCTTTCTTTCGGACGTTTGGCGAATGGAATTAAAATCGCATACCCCGAGTTTTTCCCCCACAAAGAAAAATAAATCCGTCGGAGAGGCGAAAGGACGAAAAAGGAGCGTGTCGAACACGTCAAAAGAAACAACGCCGAAATCCCCCAGCGTCCCGGCAAACTTCTCCGGCGGGACGCGCTTGGGGTTTTCCGATTCCGCGCCGTTCGCGCACGGCGCGGGTGCGGTTTTTTTAGCCTTAAGTACGCGGTATTTTATGTTAAGCCTTATCAGAACAGCAAGAAGTTCAAGGCGGGTATGCGTCTTCGCGTCATAGACCTCAAAAAATTCTTCCCTTACAATCGGGTTTTTGTCGATTACGAAGTTCATAAGGCTTTGTTTTAAACTTTTCATTCTCTTATCCCCTCGATAAACGCGGCGCAGTCAGGCGTGCTTTTACCGAAACGAATATCGCGGGGGGTCGCGTCGTCATACAGAACATATTTAAGCATCTGCGCGGTATGCTTGTAAAACGCCCGTTGCTGTTCCTCTGTAAATCCGTATTCAAGCGCGTTTTTTAATGCTTCCTCTATTTTGTCTTTCTCATACGCCTCATAACAGCAGCCTTTCTCCCTAAGCTGAAGATAACCCAAAAGCAGCGTCGGCTTTTGCCGTATAAGCGACACATACGCCGTCTGTGAAAGAATCGTCACGCAAACTGACGACAAGTCTATCATCTCGTTTATGTCGATACCTTTAACGACAATCATATCCTCGGGATACTGATTAAGCCCGCGTTCTATAAGTGTGCGCGGGTGAGGTTTATATACGAAATTCCAGCCGTTCTTTTTTGAGATTTCATATAGGTATAACGCCGCGTCATCCGAAGTTTTGAACGTCGGGGAATGATATTTTTTAGACTTTTCCGTATACGGAAACAGCCCTGATTCAAAATCGTTCTGCCCCGCATAGAATACGACCTTGCGTTCAGGGTCGATTTTTTTAAGAAGTTCAGAAACTTCGTTTGTCCCCGTCTGAATATTGCGGTTTAGTTTCGTATTCTTGAGATATTCAAGTATTTCTTCAGCTTCTCGTAGCTCGGAGCTGTCAACAGGGAGTTTTAAAAACTCGCGGGGGTTTACCGAAATAGGGTTCTCTCCCATTTGTCCGACGGTATCGAGCGCGAAAGTGCCGGGAAACGACCCGAATTCCATATACAGCGGCGTTACTTTTTTGTTTTCGCAAACATGGTTGTATACGGCGTTTAATTCGGCGAACTGATTCCACATAATCACATATTCGGGATTTATTATATCAAGCACGCTGTTAAAAAACCTCTCGGCATAGTATACCATAAGTTTTATATATGATTTCTGCGGGACACCGTTCGCTTTTTTATAAATATTTTCAACTATATTGAGAAGATACGGCTTTTTGGCTAATTCGCCCCGTATTTTGCTTGGTATATATATATCCCCGGTCTGTTTAAACCGCCGATACAAAAAAGGCGACGGCGTTTGAACGACGGGAAATCCCATTTCAGAGGCACGCTGTTTCGGCGTGTCGGTCGTAGAGAGCATCACAAAACTATGCGACTTAAAATTTAACTGAATACGTTTCAGGTAATCGAGCGTTCCTTTGTCGAACCCGAAAAGCGTACCCACAAACAAGACGGGTTTATTGCCGTCCGTTTTAATATCTTTCAGACCTTCAAGGAATATGTCGATTTCGTTTGAAAAAAGCGGGTCGAGAATGTTGCGCATATACAGTTCTTCTCTGAATCTCCATTTTAGGTCGCGGGCTATCTTGTACAGTCTGGCAGAACCCAAAAGATGCTGATTAGGTATATTAGGAGCGTACACAATCGGCTTCTCGGGAACGGGCTTATACCAAACTTCTTTCCAGCGTTCAAAATTGTAGGAGCTGTCCGACATACTGTCAAACATAGAAAGTTTGCCAAAAAGCCCCGCGTCAATTTCGGTCGGTTTCGTGTCCAAAAACCACATTAAGTAATTAAAGAACAGAACCCTGTCGAAGCTGAGAACGTTAAGGTCTTTTTGAAACATATCAATAAAATCGCCGCAAAAACTAAGTATACTCTCTTGAATCTCAAAAAGCGCGTCAGACGGTTCTTGCGCCTCGCTTTTTACTATCTCGAATTTGCCGCCGTTCTTTTTTATATCAAGCGTGCTGCCGTCATAACTGCTTATTACAAGTTCTACCAAAAAATTCCTGATTGCCGCGGGGTGTCTGTAGAAATCCGCCCAGATAAAACTGTGGACTTTAGTTTTTGTACTTCCGCGGTAAAGCCCTATATCGTTGTATAGGTGATATGTCGACACGTCTATATTAAATTCGTTTTTAAGAAACCGCCCGACCGTGCCTCTGTAGCCCACGTCAAAAACGGCGGTTTTCGCGCCGTCCCCAAAAATTTCGCGGCAATATTCCCCTATAACCTTTTTTCTTTTTGACGCGTTCTTAAATACATAGGGATACAGTTGGTCTACAAAAGCGAGCACCTTGTTTTTGTCGGCTATTTTGTCGTTTTCGGAGATATAGCCGTTATCTTGAAATATTGCCAAAATCTCTCCATAGTCGTTCCCCTCGGGAAAAAGCCTTTGGCGTATAAACGCGGAAACGGTCAGAGCATGGTCTGGGAACGTTGTAAAACTCGTTAGGAATTTATCTATACTGTCGGTACAAAGGTAGCGCACGGCACGAGACAAATGCGCCACGCCGTCACGCGTGTCCGCAAGTTCAGGGTACGCCTTTTTCATCATATGAAAGATTTTCTGAGGTATATAGTTATCCCGCGCACAAAAAATCATTTTTTCTATGCCGTTTTCAATAACGCTTTCAGCGAGATACTTTGAAAAAATAAGCATCAGAGGTCCGAATAAAACCATGCCGAAATAGTCGGGTAATCCCTCATAGACGGCATTTTTGTTGAAAGGAAACGGCATAAAAGGGTCGTCAAACATTCTGTTCGCCAAAAATCCCAGAAGAATCTTGTCGTCGCCTAAGGAGGAATGGTCGATTAGCCGTTTAAGCCTTATTTTGCCTCGGAAAACGTCGGTCGTTTTCGGCATATGGAACGCCGACAGCCCCATTTCACGCGCCATTTTAACATCGGCGTGAATGTTATCGCCTATATGTATAATCTGGTCTTTGGACACGCCTTTTTTTGAAAAATCGTCTATGACTGTGTTAAATAACAGCCCGTTGCCTTTTGAGGCGTTGTCGTGGTTTGACAGATACAGGCGGCTATGACCGTTGTACCCGTTTTTCACAAGAACTTTTTGAAGGAACTCAAGCGGAAGATACATGTCAGAAATTATTATAACTTCTTTTCCGAACGCTAACGCGCCCTCGTACATTTTTTTGGCGAATTTGCGGGGATACAAGTACTCGTATTCTATGTCGAGCTCCGTTTTTTTGAGGATGGCGCACAGGGTCTTGTCGCCTGTAACGCGCTCCATTTGTGTGTATATGTCGTCTATATGTATATCGCATACGCCCTCGGGACGGTTCGCCCGCGCTATGGACTCCGCGCTTATACGCGCCTGAGTGAACCAGTTATCGACCTTTGCGCGTCTTGCCACGAGAGTAAACAAATCTGTAGGAGCTATTACGGGACGCAGTAAAAGCGTATCAAAAATATCAAAACTAACTACCTTTATGTTTTCGTCTAAAATGGCGGATAATATATTATCTCTTGCCGTATTTTTCATTTGGGTACACTCCTTAAAGTTCTCGTAAGAATCCGTGACGGAGATTATTCCGCCGAAGGTCATTTGCGTTTCGTGGTCGAGCCACAATACCTTGTTGCAGAGTTTGCGTATCTGGTCGAGAATAAGCATACCCCCTAAATGTAGTAAAGGAATTTGAAATTTTGTTTTTTGTATATGACCGCGCCGATTATAAGAGCGGACGCGGCGTACCCGAACGCCAAAAGGTGGAGCGGAAGGCTCGGGACGGTATTTTCTATGATTATTTTTCTGAAATACGTAATATATACGTATACAGGATTCAGGTTAAACATCATCTGCACTTTTTCGGGGTATGAGTCTATCGTGTAAAATATCGCCGAAAAATACATAAGCATTGTCTTAAATATGTCGTACAAGTATCTCATATCCCTAAAAAACACATAAAGCGCGGAGAGTATCAGCCCTACGCCTAAGTTAAACCCCACAAGGGCGCATATCGGATACAGCAAAAGGAAGAATTTCCAAGTAAAAGGGATACCGTTTGCCGCGACAAATATAAATAATATAATTATCGTAAGCCCGAAATTTATAAGTGAGGATATGTTTTTTGACAAAAGGAACATATATTTTGGCACGTTTATCTTTGAAAAAATCCCCGCGTTGTCTAAAAGTGACGACATGCCCGACGTGGTGGATTCGCTGTAATACGAAAAAATCAGGTTTCCGCAGAAAAGATACGGGATATAATGCGCGGTACTTCGCCCGAAAAAGTTCGTGAATACCAACGCCATAACCAAAAGCAGCATAAGCGGCGAAAGCACGCTCCAAAACATTCCGAGTACGGTACGCTTATATTTTTTATTAAAATCGCGCCTAACTAATTCCTCAAAAAGAAATTTGTTATCGCGGATTTTCCTTAAAATTCCTATGATAACCACAACCTTTTACATAAGTATACCCCATAATTTATAAAAAGGCAAACCCCGTCGGACTTGATAATTTACGCGAAATATCTTATAATATATACATGATAGGAGATGACGTTTTGCAAAATTCCAAAAAGTTCCGAGTGATTTTAATAGTTTCGGCGGCCGTCGTTTTGGCACTCAGCGCGGTAATATCCGGATACATAGCAAGCAACCAAAATAAATTGGCGAGGCAAACCTCAAAAGAATTTTTTTCAGAAAATATACGGTTCGTAAACCTTGAGAAGACGGACAAAGGATATGTCGCGTCAACCACCGACCCGCAGCTCGTTATACCGAACCTTAATCAAAACGTGCGTAATTTTTATATAGGCGGCGGTTTCACAAAAGACGACTATGACAAGCTGAACACCGTTCTTGTATATTTTACGGATAAAAAGAGCCAAAAAGGTATTCAGTGGCAGAACGACAAAGAACACGTAATCCATGTCCCGACAAAAATCAAAAACGGAAAAATCTACTTTACTCTCGACAAAAAAGTTTATGATTTCCGCGTTGACCTGACCGCCGTTAAAGATACCCAATTCCCCGACATAACGGAAATTTCCATAAACCCCAACGAACAAGGAAGTTTTTCTGTAGGTATATTTTTCACAATTATATTGGTTTTCCTTCTTTTGGGCGGGGTTTTGGCTACTCTTATCTTCGCCGGATATGTGAATAAAAAAAAGCAACCCGCTTAGGTTGCTTTTTTGCTGTGCGCGTAATACTTGTCGCGTATGAATTTTTGCAAGGGCATTTCAAAACGGTAATGAGATAAATGTGATACGGCAAGCACAACCGCAATGTATCCAAAAAACACTTTACGGCTTCCGAATACGCTTGCGTCAATACCCGCGAGCCACGCTACCAAGTGCATACTCAAAAGCAGTCCCATATGTATTAAGTATATCGAAAACGACAAATCCCCAAGCCATTTGAAGAACTTAAACTCAAAAAATTTACGTATAAAATCCGTGTTAAGCACAGTAATAATAAGCGACGGGAAAAGAAACAGAGAATAAAATATATGGTTATTCCCGATGTATTTCACTCCCGAAATATAAGCCAGGATAATTGTGACAACGACAATAAAAGCGCAAACTATTTCCGAAACCGTTTTCAATATACCGCGTAAACAATGTTTGTATACCTCATATGTGAGGCAACCCATAAAAAACCCGGGCAATACTCTAATGTAATTTTGTTGGAGAATAAATACTTTATCAATTTTCGCGTTGTATAGTATAATCCCTATTACAACAGGAAGCGCGAATAAAAATTTTTTTCCTTTTGAATTCCACGCAATGACAAAAAACAGAAAATACGCGAAAATTTCTATTGACAGCGACCATGTGGGGGAGTTGATTCCGCCTATACCGAAAATATTATGCAAAAGAGAAACGTTAAACAAAAACTGGTAAAGATTCGTCACAAACATTATATTCCCAGCGTTAGGGGTTACCGTAACATGCCCTATCAGCATAAGCGAAGTAACAAACAAAAGAGTTACGAAATGAAGGGGGTACAGACGGCTGAACCTTGCCACAAAAAAATCCTTAGACGAAATTTCGCGGTTTGAAATCCGTTCTTTATATACATAGTAAAAAACAAATCCCGACAACACAAAGAACAATTGCACGGCAAACTGACCGCCCGGGTGTGTAATAAAATAAAACACCTTTGACACCCAGTTAGGTAACCCAGCAATCAAATTGTTAGAATTGGAACGAGCTAACACAGAACAATAATGGTTGATTACAACAATTAAAGCGGCGATGCCGCGAAGAGCGTCAAGCGAGGTGAGTCGTGTCGTGTCGTGTCGTGTCGTGTCGTGTCGTGTTTACGTTCATATTCGACCTCAGTGTAATCTTTTTTATATAATTATACAACATTCCCCGCAAAATATCAAGTCTTGGCGGCGTTAATCGTCATATCCGCTATCTATATGCGCATATATCTTTCCGCGAAGCCGCTGATTCTGGCGTTAAGTATTCCCTCCGCGATATTCCAGTCCTCGGGAGTGTCCAAGTCGCAAGACTCGTCTTTTGGTATGCTAAAAATGGCGACTTTACCGCCGAATACCGGATTTTTGCCAGAATCCTCAAGATTTATAAACGTTTCCCGCTTCCACGCCGTAAGAGCCCACACAATTTTATCGACAGGTTCTAACAGTTGGCTGTTCACCTTTTCTTCCAAAGAAAAATTTAAAGGCGTTCCGCGAAAGAACGTCTCGGATTTTTCGGATACAACCGACAGAACTGTGTCATATTCCCCTTTTTGAATAAAATCCGCAAACTCCAAAAGCGTCTTTTCGCGCAAAAGAGGCGAAGTCGGATTCACCATTATCACATAATCGCAGTCGTGTCTTTTTAAAAATTCGTATGTGAATTGTCTGTTTGTCGCGGTATCTGTCGCCAACTCTTTTGGTCTTTCGTGAAAACTCGCCCCCATTTTTTCGATAACAGGCGCAATCGCCGCGTACTCCGTATTTACCCAAACGCCTTCGAACAGGTTTGAGTTTACGCATAAATCTATCGGATACTGTATCAACGGTTTGTCAATCATATATCTTATATTTTTTTTCGGTATTCGCTTAGAACCGAGCCTGGCGGGAATCATGGCGACTAACTTCACCTAAAACAACCCCTTATCTATCTTTATCACAAATTTTCTGATACCAATGTCCCCGCGCAGGTACGTTTGCGGGCGGTGCGGTTCGTTCGGGAAAATCATAGCGAAATATCCCGCGTTTACCGCCGCCGTATACAGGGGTTCGCCCGGCTCATAAAAAATAACGTCGTTATCCTTGTCGTACTCGTCTTTTGGAGTTAGTTTTCTGTCAAAAATCCCTATGCCCTCAACACCGGCAAGAGTGCATTGAATATCGACATATTTTTTGTGGGATTCTATTTTACACTCGTTTTCGGGCTTTGTGTCATATGACATGACCCGCGCGAAAACTTTTTCCCCCGCAATCGGGTACTCGCCGTCGGCAATATCTTTCGGCATTTCGTTTATAAATCTCATAATCTTTTTTTTGTGCTTAGGGAGATATTTTTTAAGATATTTTATTTCAGATAAAATCATTACGCATCATTTCCTTTGTGTCAATTATACTTCTGATAAGGGCAAAAGTCAAACTCCGCCTGTATGCGACATACAGGCGGAGTTTGACTTTTATTTATTTTCAAGAGCGGATATTCTTTGCGAAAGGTTTTCCGCGATTTCCCTTAGATACTGAACCGCCCCCCAAAGTGTCGGCAAAGCCTCCGTCATGGTGATTTCCTTTACGTCCTCCATAAGGAAAGTTTCGGGCGTTTCGCCGTCCTCCTTATACATTTGGCTGCCGTCCTCGTCAAGAAGGTTAAAGTATTGGTCGGAGGCGGACACCGCTTTTGGGAAAACCCGCTCCACGTCGTCAGCGAGCCACCCCGTGACATGCTTGTCAACGTGCGCCCCCGTGAAGTCCTTATATTTGTAGCGCGTAACGGGGAGAGCTATAACGTCCTCAAGGCATTGCGCGATATCAGCGGGCTGGATATCCTCCTTGATTCTCGTATCGGAAAACGCCGTTATAGCCGTTACTTGACAAGAAAGTTTTGTAATCGCGTTGTTGCCCAGCGTTATGCTGTTTGAGCCCTGGCTTGTAGCGTCAATTCCGATAACTATCGCGTTTACTACGTTGTCCGCACTCGGACCTTTAGTATTGCCGCCTATAAAGATAGAAGTCTGCGGGTTTTGCATTTCCGCCGCGTATCCGGCGGTATAACGTCCCGCGTTGCGGCCGACCGCGACATTTTGCCCCCCGACTGTCACTCCTTCAAGCGCGTTGTTTCCGACGCCGGTATTATTTACGCCCGTCGTTCTGTTGCTAAGCGCGTTCACGCCCAAAGCTACGTTCATTGTACCAGACTGAAGAATAGACGCTCCGTCGCGTTCTATAACAAGCATTCCCGCCGCCGAATCTTTGTAAAGCTTAATGCCCGCGAAATTGATTTCAGGCGAATTTTGCGTAAATATTTCGCTCCACGGCGTGAACACCGTGCCGTTTACACTTCGCGCAAACTTACGGTTTAAAGATACGGCGTATGCCGTTTGTACAAGTTTACCCGATTCGCCGAAAACCTGCGTAATGTATTTGATTTCGCTTCCGCAATTCGGGAGAGGTCCTGTATTCGCGCCAACCCCGGACGCGGGAATAGTCACGTTGCCCCACGTTCCCGTTTTTTCCGACAGAGCCGCCGCCGCGCCGAACCACGCCGCCGCGTCTCCCTCCGCGGGAGGTAAGAAGGACAAATTGAGGCTGTCCCCGATAGTATTATAATTGTCACCTATTTTATAACCGAATTCCTTAATTCCCGCCATGTTTTTATCTCCTTATCATAGAGTAACCCAAAGTTCGGCTAAGTCGCCGTCAGATAAGCGCGCGTAAGCCTGTGTTGTGGTTTCGTCGTCAAATTTAAATAAAACTTTAAAACCGCTTGCGCCCTCCGCCTCTTTAAGCACCGCGAAAGGGTATCTGTTGCCTATCCTGTTTACGGGATTCGGAATCGCCCACGCTATCCGCATTTTTACGCGGATTCCGACCATATCTTGCTGCGCTAAGTGGTACAGCGTACCCGTGGAATCGTCCTTTACGGTCGCTTGGTCAAGAAGTTTTATTGAAACGTCCTGCCGTATGCTGTACAGTAACTGTTTAAAGTCGCCCCCGACAATAAGCGCGTCGCCGTTTTCCAATACCCCGTTGGCTGAGAAATGCACGGGCACGCCGTCAAGAGAATAGCCCGAATCCACACGCGGATTTTTGCGAAAAAGCTGTTTTCCCGTATTGTTGCGGATTCTCCTGAAATATGAACGCGCCCTTATTTTCGCGATATACCCGTTGGGGATATACCCGCTTCCCTCAATCAAGCTCAAAATGCCCGATTTTCCCAAAAGCTCGCCGTACAGGTCGCTCCCGCGAACAATCGCGTTACCCGCGGCGGAGGCGGACTGAATTATACCGCCCGTTCCGTTAAAGCCCCAAAGTATAGCGCGGTCGATTTCCGCGCCGAGTGCGTCCGATATAAGCGGGAGTATATGCTCCCACAAATTGGTCTCCGCGTCGTCAAGGCAGTTTTCAGGAATAAGCACAATCGCCGCCAATTCTTCGGCGGTAAGCGTCACGCCCTCAAAAGACGCGTCTGTTAATTTTTTGTCCGCGGTATCCTTTTCTTCAAAAGACGCGCCGTCTTGCCAGTAAGATACAGGTAATCTGGATACCAACGGAATTATTTTCTGCCGGCTGCTCATGTTAGGCAATCTCTTTGCCAATTTAAGCATCGCCGAACCTCCCAAAGTGTCCGGGCTTTTAATCGCGTCTATAATAGACTCCGCCCTTTCGTCGCAAATTAGAGTTTCCGCTCCGCTTCTGTCAATGATTCCCACAAAATTCCCTCCTTTTTTTGATTCTTTTTTGATTTTTTATAATGCTATCATAGAGTGAAAGAAATTTTACGGAAAGTTTTAAGACAATATTTTGGGGGAATTCAGGATACAAAAAAATACAGGCTTATGAAATTATGTATATGTGTATATACATATGTGTATTACTGTATGTGTATATCAGTATCAGTCTATACACATACAGTAATACGGGTCTGTATCTCCTATCATACCGATATGCCTCGACTGAAACAGTTCAAATTCTTTTCTCGAGAACGCTTTTTTTTCGTCGTCGTCGTCATACCCTCTGCTTTTTGATTCATAGTGGTACAGCGTCGCAAAAGGCGTAAAAATCACCGTATACCCATTTTCACGCGCTCTCACGCAAAAATCGGGGTCGCTGAAAGACGCGACAAAAACCTCGTCCATACCCCCCAGCTTTTCCCATATATCACGCCTGGTCATAAGACACGCGCTTGTTACCGCGCTCTGGTTTTGGGCTATTGCAAGACGGTTCATATAATCGCCGTACATATCAAGGTTGTTTTCCGCGTAGTTCCCGACATAAACCTTGCTGACGATTGCCCCCGCGTGTTGTATTCCGCCGTCCGGGTAGAGGAGTTTCACGCCGACCGCCCCGACATCGGCGCGGCCAGCGAACATCAGCATTTCCTCAATCCATTCGGGCGTGATTACCTCGGTATCGTTGTTCAGCATAATTATATATTCGCCGCCCGTGTGTCTGAAGCCAAAATTATTTACGGCGGAAAAATTATACTTCCCCTCATACACGACTACCCTAATATTTTTATAGGTCTTCTCAAGATACTTATAGTACCCGAATATATCGTCCTCGGAGCTATTGTTTTCAATGATTATAATTTCAAAATTAGTATACGTGGTTTTTGATAATACAGAATTTACGCACTGTTCCAAAAGACCCCTGCTGTTTCGGTTCGGGATAATAATCGAGATAAGCGGATTTCCTATGTTGTATTTCACGCGGTAGTGAAAGGGCGACACCTCAAAAACTTCCCCCAAAAGCCCCTTGCGGCTTAAATGCCCGCGGATTGCCTCTATGTCGCCGCCGCTGTCTTGCCCGATATTCGCTATATTTCGGTAATACAATATCCCGCGTATATGCGTTATTTTCTCCGCCCGTTCAGCCAGCCGAAAGGACAAATCATAGCCGCCGCAATCGCCGTCAAGGAGCGTTTTTTTGAACGCCGCCCCTTTTCCGATATAATTAAACCCCCGCAAGGTATCGAGGGCAAAATCGGGCTTGTATAGATACCTCAAAATCCGCGTCGGTTTTTTTTCAAACACCGCCTCGTCATAATACACAAAATCCGCGCCGTCCGCCGCCGCCCGTTCTATCAAAAAACGCGCGCGGGGGTGGAGAAAGTCGCCGTCGTCCTTAAGTATCGTCCAGCCGTCAAGTTCCTTCACGTTTCTAGAAAAAACCACCTCAAAAACCCACAGTTTCCTGAACAAGAGCCGCAAAAGCCGCCTAACTCGCCCTTTTATCTTCCACAAAAGCAGATACAAGCGTTTTGTCGGCGCGAAATCCCTAAAAAACTTCTTAACCCTACTCAAAATAAAAATCCTGTTCGTCAAAATTTTTGTGCAGCTTGTCTTTGTCGGAAAGAAGCACCTCATTTTCTGATATTTTCCAGTCTATGGAAAGTTTCGGGTCGTTCCACGCTATCCCGCCTTCGTCGTCAGGCGCGTACAATCTCGTACATTTGTAGGTGAAAACCGCCTGTTCCGACAAAACAACAAACCCGTGCGCAAACCCCTCGGGAACATAAACCATTTTTTTATTTTCGCCCGAAAGATTAACGGCGTAATGTTTCCCAAAAGTCCCGCTGCTTTTTCGCATATCCACGGCGACATCCAAAACCTCGCCAAAAATCACGCGGACGAGTTTCCCCTGCGGATTCTTCTTTTGAAAATGAAGCCCCCTCAAAACCCCGCGTTTAGACGACGA